>VGKZ01000006.1 GCA_016866815.1 Candidatus Peregrinibacteria bacterium
CGGTTTTCTTCTGGACGGTGGTGTCCACTTTGGCGGAGACGCCGGTCGGATGGTGCATAATGACGAAGAGCAGTGTTGCGCAGAGAGCTGCGCAGGTGGAACGGCCGGTTCTGGAATGCGTAGATGGTTTCATTTTGGCTTTGTGCCCGGACCGAGGTCGCAGGAAGAGAGGAAGCAGGGGATGCGCCCGAGTTTTCCGATGAGTTCCGCCGCCTGACGGACGGTTCCCGTGATCGGCCAGCGTATTTCGCGGAGGAAGAGATCGAAGTTTCCCGCAAACTGCAGGAGCGAGCGGTAGCCTGCGTCGTATTCGACGGCCAGTTTCAACAAGGAGATCTCACGCTGCTTCATTTGTCGGACGATTTCGGTGCAATAGGTCAGAGAGTCCGAAAGCTCTTCCGCCTTTTCGATGTGGCACTGCTGGAACGTCTTCAGGTTATTGAATTTGATGCAGCCTTCGGGTTCTATAGAGGGAATATCCACCGGATCGTTTCCTGTTTTGGTAATCGAGACATCCACAGTTTTACAGACGACATCCAGACGGCAGTCGAGCGCGCGAATGCTCTGGAGCAGGTACGGCAGGAGCTCCGATGTGCTGACGCGTTTTGTCTCGAAAATGCCGCGGATGGGGATGAAATCCTTATGTTCGTCGTTGGCATCCATGGTGTCGTTGGACCAGCTCAAACCCTGCTGGTCCGGATCCAGATTTTTCCACGGCGTGCTCTGCGCATCTGTTTTGATCCACGTCATTCCATCTTTGTCGTAACGCACATCATTCACCGGGGCGTGCTTCGCGCGGTATTTGCCGAAGAGCATCGCTCGGTAGAGTCTGTGCTCGCGGGATACTTCGTAACTCACGCGGTCGCGGCACTTATCCCCGCCGAACACGGATTGCGCATCTGCTCCTGCGGGCGCGAGGATCAGTATGATCGTGATCAATAGTGAGGAGAGACGCAGCATGATCTTCAGAATGTAAGAGGTTTGAGTCCGTCGTTTATGGGGGACACCGGCACGACTTTGAAGTTTTCCAGCATTTCCTTCTGGGGCAGATCGTAGATGAATTTGTTACTACTGCTGGCGTTCTGCGTTGCCTCGCGGAGGTCTTTGCGCAGCGTGTCAATCATCGGTTGCGTTCCTTTGCTCTTCCCCTTATCGAGCAGCCAACCTTCACGTCCCCATTTCCCGTACCGGTTCAGGAGCTGGCAGGCCCAGTCTTCCTTCTCGCAGTACGCTTGTCCGTGGGTGATGGGTGCGCGGAATTCCCCCTGCGAATCCCAGTCTTCCTTGAGGAATAGGCCCGGCCGTGCACCGATGCGCTGGAGGCGTTCCTTCAGGTCACCCTCGAAGTGCACACACTTTCCTTTCGGGTCATTGTACGGTTCGATGCAGTCCTGTTCCGAATCCACTTTCACGCAGTCATCTCCCCCTCCACCCCCAGTGCACGGCTTTTTGTACACGCTCTTCCAGAACAGGGAATACTCTTTATGCATTCCCTCAAGGATCACCTTTGCTTGATCAAGGAATTCCGTAATTTTTGCCACATCGATCGTCGGCTTCTTGATCTGCGGGAAAGCGGATGAGGTGCCGCTGATCGCCGCCGGTTTGCGTAGATCCGTATTGATCTTTGGAAGATTGGCGAGAACGCCGTTCGCGATGCTCAGCGGGAGATCGGGCAGAGGTGGCAGTTCCGGCCAAGGGTTCGGTTCTTCCGTTTGATGCAGACCCGGCGGCTCGATGTTGCCCAATTTGATGCGGATTTCCACCGGCTTGAGTACCGGTAGTTGCACAGTGTCCAGTAATTCGCGGAAGGCGGTGAAGTCGAGGAGGAGGTCGGGATCTTTTTGGAATTCCGGGAACGGCAGGAGCGGCGGAGGCGGAAGATATTGATCACACACGCGACCGTCGAATGACTCCCGATAGGTGTCCCGTTGCGTGCCGACGAATGCGAGGCAGGCGAGATACATTCTGTAGCCTGCGGAACTTGCCGCAGAGCATTGGGGGATCAATGCGCCACACTGCGCGGGAGAATTTCCTGCGTTGAGACACTCATACATGCCGGGCGCGTACTGATTTGCGCAGCTTTGCAGGCCCACACCGGAGTCCGTGCAAAAGTCGAACAGTCTCGCGTTCTGCATGCACGGGATGAACGGTTTCATGCCCGCAGTCGTATCTCCTCCGTACTCGCGGCCCGGAAACCACGGGTCGAGGAGGGAGTAGATTGGCGCGGTGAACCGATCGTTTCTGCACCATGGCAGTCCGTCGCCATCGCTCATCTCCGTGTACATACCCTGCACATGTTGCCATAGCACCCGGGCCTCTTCGATCTGCTGGTTCGTATTCAACGTCGCTTGGTACGCGTCGACGTTCTGCTTCAGCCAGTCCGCTATCGCCTTACCGATTTTCTCCTGCTCACTGAGCAGAGTAGCGGCGTACTTCGGCAATTCCGCACGCAGAATGCGAACGCGATCGAGCCGATCCGCGTATTCCAGCAACTGATCGCGGATTTCCCGCGCGTCACCCGCACCGTTTCTGCCGGCTTTCTCCTGCTGCTTCGCCCAGCTCTCCCAACCCTGCGCGATCGCACGCAGTTCCGTCGGTGTTCCGCTCGGCACGACGACCGGGATTTCTTCTTCCTGTATCCGCAGCAGCATCGTCCGTTCCAGGAATGCTGCGACATCTCCAAGCAAATCTTCTCTTGCGCGCACCTGCACTTCCACCGTCTCCGATCGCGGGTCAACTTCCTGTTTCGTCGATGGTACGGGCGCGATGAAGAGCGGATCCAACGCGTCGAGATCGGCAGACCACGTCGCCGGGATGAGCATGCGAACGGTCGGCGGCGTCATGGCAGAGTGCATCTGCGTTTCCGCCCGTTGCCACCACTCCGTCAGCGTTCGCCGGTCTCTCGTCGGGTCTTTTTCCCATGTCACCGTGTCATCGAATGCGCGCATGAGTGCGGCGGTGCTCATCGGAAGATCTTTGGTGATCTGTACGGTGGCGCGTTGAACCGCGACGTCGGGGGAGCGGAGCGCGTAGGTGAGATCTTTGATGTCACCGAACATTTTCTCGTACCCTTTTTCATTCAACAGCGAGAAGCTATCGCTCAGTGTCGGGTTCCACATGTCTTTCTCCTCATCATACGGTCGCACATTTTTGTCCTGTTCTTTGAACGGATCGTCTTTCTCCGGACTCGTGTCCATGCGGTACTGCGCTTTACCCTTCTGGGTCTCCTTCCTGTCCCAATCGTCCGTAGCGAAGTTCACGTTCTGGTAGTACGCACCGATGACGCAGCGTTTATCTTCCTCACGGACTTTGGTTGTGCGCGCGTCTTCCGGTACGCGCATCTGTTGTTGCATCTGGTCCAGCGGAACGGAAGGATCGTACGGCAGCGTGTCGCGGTGAAACCTGTAGTCGTACATTCCGTAGCAGGCGATGGGGATCTTCTCCATCTTCACGATGTCTTTCTTGACATGATCCTTCAAGAGATCGGCGCGTTCGTAACTTGCTATGTTATAGTCACGGAAATAGGAAATGTAATCGCGGTTTTCATTCTTCTTGCGATAGGCTTCGCTTGGAGGTTGTGGCCAGGCACCTAGATTTGCAGGTGCGTTGGGTCCGGAGACGTATCCCTCACTACACTGATCTAGGTTTACTAAGCACCCCTGCTCCGTTGGGCCTTGATCGTACGATCGCACGTCGGTTGGAAACGGTTCAAACCAGACATCATTCACTATCACTTCGTCTTTCTCCGGGAAAGTGCGGCACTGAATACCCTCGCAGGTTTTGCAGCTTTTTCCTTCGCGTTGCATGTCAAAACTTACATTAATGGTGCAGCTCGTAATGATAAGGCTTCCACTGCTGTTTAGCCCTTCAGTCGTGCTTACGGAAGGATTGGCATAGGAATCATCACTGCAGCACTCATTCACGGCCTCAGCAGTATATCTGTCTTTGCAAAGCTCCTGATTGCGTTCTAACTTGTTCAGCTCCTCGGGAAACCCACACGGTCCTTTTTCATAACGGTAGATCAGTACTCGTTTACATGGATATTTAGTTGTAGGTACTGGCGGATCACCTTCCATGACAGTAATCGGAGGTAGTTTTTCTAAACACACGTGCACCGGGCGTTTCCACAGGATGTACGTCCAGCTGTTTAAATCCTGACAGAGGCCGCCCTTGGGCCCCTGTATCTTCAGTTCAGTACAGAATCCTTCATCCGGTCCCTTCTCATCCAAGCCGCCGCAGGCGTACTTCACCTGTGTTTCCGGATCGAGCGGTTGCTGTGCGCCACAGTTGATCTCCGATGAGTCGTCTTTTTTCCAGCCTTTGGGTTTTCCAATGGGCGGTTCGCCATCGAGTGGGCGCTGGCAGGGGTGATCGCAGAAAAATCCCGGCAGATCGCGTGGGCCGTGGTTTTGCCCGTCTGGGGGGAGTGTACGTTTATCGGGATGTGACTGCGGACGGCAGACTGTTGTGAATCCACAGGTGTCGATGTTCTCCGGGAACGTGAATCCCGCCGGTTGCTTCGTGTGAATATCCAGAAGCGGGCCGTCATCTTTGCGCTTTGCGAGTCCGGACTGTGCGTTCCAGAAGACCTGATCGATGTCGCGACCTGGAAGATTCTGCACTTTCGGAATCAGGCCCTTGTCCGGATCCGTTTTCGGAGTGTTCGCGTCCATTTCTCCGTTGTTTCTCGTGGGGGTCGAGGTTGAGGAGGAGGCGGAAGCAGCTGAACCGGCGGGCGGATTCTGCTGTATCCAGGCGTCCTCACCGGATTTCACCCACATGATGCCGTCGGTATCTCTGCATTTGCTGCCGATATCCTGTCCGTTTGCCGGTGCGCACGTCGGTTGGGGGCCTTTCGGATCCTGAAAGACGCCACTGACTTTGATGTCGAAGTCCCATCCGCCGCACATCGCCTGTTGCATGTCTTGGGGGATGGTTTGTTCAACCGTATTTTTGATTGCGTCAAAACTGCCCGGATTCAGGTCCACTTTCAGAGGAGCTGCCGCCGCTTCTTGCGCAAAGAGTACGAGAAGAATGACGACGGGGATCGTCTGGCGGAGCCGGGTACTGGAAGCGAGCGTCGGTGTCTTCACGTTACGGGATCAGGGTTGCGGATATTCTACCGCGCCGCATCAGATCGCGACAGAGTCCGCGTTACTGCTTGTGTACTTCAATATACGAAGCCACTGAAAATATTTTGCGCAAGAACAACTTCTTGTTGTGCAGTGGGGATGGGTGTACAAGTGTCCACACCTCCTTTACTTCCATTCACCCAACGCAACATGTTTTCTCTCAATCGCGTTCACATCATCGGTTACCAGACGCAGCCTGTCGAGGTGCGCAAAACTCCCACCGGAACGAGTGTGACGGATTTGAATCTTGTCGTGCCGTACGCTTTCCCTTCCGAGAAGGGAGAAATGCTCCGCGGCAAAGGGTTTCACACCGTCACGGTGTGGGGGCCGATGGCGGAAGTTGCTGGTCAGTACGTGCGTCCCGGTTCACAGCTTTTCATTGCCGGCCGCCTGCAAACGGACAGCTGGGAAGACCAGCAGTCGGGAGAGAAGCGCAGCAAAACGAAAATTGTTGCAATCGAAATGATCATGCTCGATCCGAAGGATGGGCAGATGAACGCTCCCGAAGGAGCACCGCGTGTTTGCAATGTGGTCAATCGCGTCGATGTTGTCGGTAACGTCACCCGTGATCCCGAGATGCGCACGACGGCGTCCGGTCAGAATGTCCTTACCATCGGAGTGGCTACAAACGAGCGTTGGCGCGACAAAGGCGGGGCGGATCAGGAGAGGACGGAGTTTCACAATGTCGTCATATGGGGCGACCTTGCACAGGAAGTGAGCCGTGCCGTGAAAAAAGGGAACCGGGTGTACGTTTCCGGTCGCGTGCAGACGCGGAGCTGGGAAACGCAGAGCGGGAGCAAGCGCACGACGACCGAAATCATCGCCGATACGGTGAACCTTCTCGGTATCAAGAGTGCTGAAGCCCAGGATTCCGTGCAGGCATCGGCATCCCGTGCACAAGGTGGTGCGTCTCGCAGAGAAACATCTTCATCCGATGACGTCGTCGCTGCCGCAGTTCCGGAAATCAGCTATACGTCGGAGATCAAGGCGGAGGATTTGCCCTTTTAACATCGCGTGTTTCCACGACAAAAAGGCTGCCAGGCCAAACTGACAGCTTTTTTTTAATTCGCGAGAGGAAAACCTACGGTTTCTTGCCACCTTTGTCCGGCGACAAAGGTGGTGCCAAAACGCCGTCGCGCCAATCGCCCCTCCGCGCGGCCCTGTGCCTCGCCCTCGGTGCCTCCAGGCCTGTCTGCCGGCAGGCAGGGTTTCGGCACCTCGGGCTCGGCGTCCGCCGGAGGCGGACAGCATGGCCTCCCCCTTCACCCCCCGTGGCGCGACACCCACCCTATTTTCCTTTGTTAAGAAATACGTATTAAAACTCTGTTGTACCTTTTGGATTGATAAATCTCATCTCAACATTGAGTGGTTCACTGACGGCAGCTTTGACTTTTTCCACGATGGCAACGGCATCCGCAAACGAACCTTCTTTATCATTGATGAGAAAATTCGCATGCTTTTCACTGATGACGACACCGCCTTCACGCGCGCCACGCAGACCTACAGCATCTATGAGTTGCCATGCGGGAGTATTGCCAACCGCTTTGAAGCATGAACCTGCGGTTTTCACGTGCGGTTGGGTTTCGATGCGGCGCTGAAGGAGGCGCTGGATCTCCGTTTGAATGGTTGCCGGGTTGCCACGGGGGATAGAGAGTGTGGTTTCCCAGATGATAGGAGATAGGGCGTAGGGAGTAGGGCGTAGGGTCTGATCTTTAAACCAACTTTCTCTGTAGCGAAAATCACACTCTGCTTTCGTGCGGGTGTGCCATTCTTTTTCATGGTAATACATCACGCTCTCCACAAAAGCGTCGATCCAGATCCCCTTCGGTCCCTGGCCCGCATTACCGAAGACGGCTCCGCCGACGGTTCCGAGGATTCCCGTGAGCGGGGAGAGGTCGAGTCCTTCTTTCGCAAGTTCATTGATGAGTGACGGTAGATTTTTTCCGCTTTCGACAGTCACCAGATCACCATCGATCGTGGTTTGAGTTCCCGGAATACGGATGATCAGCGCGTCGATAGGACCGTCAGCAAAAATAGTATTGCTGCCGCCGCCGAGGACGACGAGCGGAATGTTTTTTTCACGGGCAAAGTCAGCGGCCCGTTCCACATCCTCTTTCGTGGCGGGTTCCGCATAGTACCTCGCGCTGCCGCCGATGCGCATGGTGGTTTTAGGCCGCAGAGGTTCATTCTCATGGATATGCAGCGCTGACATTGCTCCTAAGGAAATGGTTGAATGGTTAAATGGCTTGTGAACTCATCGGTGCTTGAATTATGCATTCGAACCATCTAATCATCTAACCATTTGTACTTATTTTGATAGCATCCCAGCAATTTTCTCCATTGCCTCCGCAACCTTCTGTCCTTTGCTCCTGCGCTTCAGTTTTCCCATAATGACCACCAGAAGTGCAAGTCCGAAGAGTGTTCCGGCGATGATCAGGAGTTCTCCTTCTCTGAGATAGATGCCCCATGGCGTGAGTGCGATTTCGACGACCGCCAGGAGGAACACGCCGAGCAGAACGCCCGTTGCCAGAGTCACCATCACCAGGTGTTCGCGATTTTCCTGTGAATCCTGCGGGGCCGATGCCAGGCTCGTGAGGAGTTCCGAGCTGACGATGATCGGTTTGTCGCCCCAGTCTTTGAACAGGCCGAAGACTTTGCGCTGCAGCACCAGCTGCACGAATGCTTTGAACGCAACGGCGGTCTTTCCTTCGACCACCGCAGTACCCTGATCTGTCTTCATTTTGACGTCCATGAAGGGGATTGTAGCAGATGCTATCGGATATGCTCTATTCGCTTTTGCCTCCTTATTCTCACTTTCTTTTGTCTACGCGACAAAAGAAAGATGACAAAGAAAAACGCACCCGCCGCCAGTGCCCCTCCACCCGGCCCTGGGCCTCCTCAACGGCTCCTCCAAGGATTCGGAGCCGTTTCGTCGGCACGAGAACAGGGCCTTCCCCTGCACCCCCCGTGGCGGCGGAGCCTACCAGCCATGAAACTCGTGTAGTGACAGAGGGTGCGTTTTCCTTTGCGAACTTTCTTCTGGTAGAAGCAAAGAAAGTGAGAAATAAGTATCGCTATTTCACCTGTTTCGCTTTCTCCACTCTCTTCAATGTCTTTGCCTTACCGAGTGCAGCTGCCACCTCGAAAGCTCCAGGGCTGAAGGGAAGACCGGTGAGTGCGGCACGCAGGGGCCAGAGCGTCTGGCCGATTTTTAAGCCGAGCGAGTCGGTTGCGCCGCGCAGAATTTTTTCGAGATGGGCGGGATTCCAGTCTTTCTCCGCGATTTTGGTCAGCTCCGTTTCGAGCATTGCGAGGATCTGCGGCAACAGCTCCTCCGTCACCTTCTGCTTTTTGTTCGCGAGCAGGTCTTTCGTGATTGCGGGGTCTACGTAGTAGTACGAAAGCATCTCCGGCGCTTCTGAAAAGAAGGTGATGCGTTCCTGAATCAATGCAGCGCGGTCATGGAATTTCGGATCATTCTCAGCTTCCGGGTATTTCCCTGCAACGAGGGGTCTGATGCGATCTGCAAATTCCTTCGGTGCAATTTTTCGGATCCATTGGCCTTGGAACCAGTCGAGTTTTTCGCGGTCAAAGACCGCTCCACCCTTCTGAACGCGCTCCAGGGAGAATTGCTCGATCAATTCTTTCATCGTGAAGAGTTCCTGTGTGGTGCCGGGGTTCCATCCGAGCAGCGCAATGAAATTGAGAATCGCTTCCGGCAGGTATCCGCGGTCGATGTAGTCCTGCACCGAGACGTCGTTCTGACGTTTGCTCAGTTTGCTGCGGTCCTGGTTCAACAACAATGGAACGTGCGCGTAGCGCGGTGCCGGCCATCCGAAATATTCGAAGAGCAGCAAGTGCTTCGGCGTGGAGCTTAGCCATTCTTCACCGCGAATGACGAGATCCACTTGCATCAAATGATCATCAACGACGTTCGCGAGATGGTACGTCGGGAATCCGTCGCTCTTCATGAGAATTTGATCGTCGATTTCCATACCTTTGAATTCCACATTGCCCCGGATGTCGTCGGTGAACCGGACCACGTTGCCTTCCGGGATTTTCATGCGAATGACATAGGGTTCTCCCGCATCAAGTTTCGCTTTCGTCTCCTCTTTGGTCATGGTGAGCGAGTTTTTCATGCGCATGCGGACCGATGCATCGTACTTCGGCGCGGGATTCCCCGCCGCGGTCTCGCGGGTGCGCATCGCTTCCAGGTCGTCTTTCGTATCGAATGCGTAGTATGCGCAATGTGTATCGAGCAGTATCTGCGCATGCTTTCTGTAGATCTCCAATCTCTCCGATTGAATGTATGGACCATGCGGCCCATGCTGACCAACCATACTGTTTTGAAGGACGACTCCTTCATCCGGTGTGATGCCTGCCCAGTAGAGCGTTTCGACAATATTTTCGAGCGCTCCCGGTACGGTGCGCTCCCTGTCAGTGTCTTCAATACGGAGAATGAACGAATCTTTCGTTTGTTTTGCGATCAGGTAGCAGTACAGGGCAGTCCGCAATCCGCCGATGTGGAGAAAGCCGGTGGGAGAGGGGGGGAAACGGGTACGCACGATGCAATGATGAATTTCGTAGATACGCACCGGCGGTGCGTATCTACAATATCGTATTTTTTGTGATTTTTCCCGTTATTCTCCCACCTCCGCATCAAACGTCACCGGATCGATCGGTCTGTCGTTCGCCCCGCGTTTGACATTCACGATCGCATCGACGGTTTCCATGCCCTCGGTCACACGGCCGAAGACTGTGTGATTCCCTTCGAGCCATGGGGTACCCTCGTTTCTCGTGATGATGAAGAACTGCGAACCGTTCGTATTCGGTCCACTGTTTGCCATGGCGATATACCCGCGCTTCATCGGAAGGGATTCGAGATCATCGTTGAAGCGATACCCCTTCAGGGACAGATAATCCTTCACCGTTGCGTTCTCCAGTTCCTTTGGAATCGTTCCCTGGAAGACATCCTTGAGTTTCTGCTTGTTGAGACTGTAACTGTCGGCGTTGATCTCATCTTCGAACTCACCTCCGAAGACACTCTCTCCTCCCGTGCCGTCTCCGTTCGGGTCGCCGCCCTGGATCATGAAATCAGGGATCACGCGATGGAACGTGAGTTTGTTGTAGTAACCCATTTTTGCAAGCGCGATGAAGTTCGTCACCGTTTTCGGTGCTGCATCCGCATCCAACTCCAATACGATGTCACCTTCCGAGGTCTTGAGTGTGACCGTGTGCTTGCCGCTCAACAGTTTTCCGTTCCATACGTTATTTCCCTGCGTATCGGTATCCATAATGCGGGTAGTATCCGTCTCGTTTTTGCTGCAGCCGACGAGCAGCGCCAGCGCAAAAAGCGGAATCAGTACGATGTACAATTTCTTCATAAGCCGGGGAAGACTACTCAGGTATTGCTCCGGAATCAAGGCACTGCGATATAATTTCCGAAATGTGTCTACTATCTTGTCCATCTGTGCCGTGTGTACCGTGGACTCTTTTCCCCAGTAGAGAGAGGATAAGTGGCGCGAGATGTTCCTGCATTTCCACCTGAGGACAGACGACAAAGTGCGCATTGGTGTCGTGAGCCCGCAGGGCGTTTGCATGTTGAGCGCGGTGGAGCGGCACCAGTACCGAGGGGATGCCGTTCGCTGCCAGTTCTGCGATACTGCTCGCACCGGCTCTGCTCACGGTGACATCCGCCGCGGCATAGAAATGCGGCAGTTCTTCATTCGCAAATTCCATTGCGCAATACCCGGGGGTATTCCCACCCTGCACATTCGCAGGCAGTTTGCCTGCGCCGGTGATGTGAATGATGTCCATGGTCTGCAGTAATTCGTGTGTGAGCCCGAAGATGCACCTGTTGATTGCCTCAGCACCCTGGCTGCCGCCCATCACAAGCAATACTGGGCGTCCTTCCCGAACACCCGCGATGGTGCGTCCTCGCTCACGCGATCCTCTTGTCATGCACGAACGGACAGGAGTTCCCCTATAGGTTTTCACTGCGAATCTCCCGAGTAGCCGGTTCGTTTTCCCGGGAAGAGCTTCCGGTTCGAGCAGCATGACCGGAATTTTTTTCTGCCATGCCGCAATGATGAGCGGTGCACTGACATATCCTCCGGTGCTGAAGACTACGTCAGGCATCTGCCGCTCCAAAATCTTCTGTGCAGCGCACAGTGCCCGTACTCCCTTCAACAGCAACGACACTCCGATGCGCGGCGCATCCAGAGGGGTGAATGGGAGTCCGAGGTGTCGCAGGTACGGCGCGTCGGTGGAACGGGTACTGCAGACAAAGTGCGCGGTGACATCTTTCCGCATACTGCTCAGTGCTTCCCACACAGCGATGGATGGAGCGATGTGCCCGACGGAGCCGCCGCCGACAAAGAGAACCGTGTGCATTGAGGGAATTCTATAAGGAAAGAGGCGTTAGCGCCTACCGATCGTCGGTTGTCTGTAGGTCTTGTTTTCCTTCTTCGTTCGGCGGTGCTCCGTTGCGTAGCTCTGCGTGGAGTACGAAGAAATATTCAGGAGAATTCCGACACCAATCATCAGAGCCATCAGCGATGAGCCGCCGTAACTGATGAACGGCAGGGTGAGACCGGTGAGGGGGAAGAGTGCGAGGTTGACTGCGATGTTGAGCAGCGTCTGCACCGCGACCCATGTGGTGATGCCCGTTGCGACGAGAAAGCCGAAGCGATCCGGCGCCTCCTGCGCGATGCGGTATCCGCGCCAGACGAAGGTGGCGAACATCATGAGGATGATCATGAGACGGAGGAACCCCAGCTCTTCCGCCATTGCGGCGAACACCATGTCCGCCTGCACTTCGGGGAGATAGCCGAATTTCTGGATGGACTTCCCGTATCCGAGGCCGAAGAATCCACCGCTACCGATCGCGATGAGCGCTTGCTTGATCTGGAACCCGATGGTTTCACGGATCGAAGGGTCGTCCGGATTGATGAACGCGTGGAAACGGTTCTTGATGTACTGCTTCTGGAGAATCAGCGGCAAACCCATGACTCCGGCAATGGCACCGCCGAGGAGAAGGTGGAGAATATTTCCTCCAGCGATGAAGAACATGGTGCAGGTAATGCCGGTGAGAACGAGGAATGATCCCAAGTCAGGCTGGATGGCAACGAGTACCGTCGAAAGACTCAGGAGCGCCGCGAAGGGGATGAATCCCTCTTTCCATGTCCCGATCAGCTGCTCGCGCTTCTGGAGCCAGAGCGCCATGTAGAAGACAAGAGTCAGCTTGAGGAATTCCGATGGCTGAATGGAGAACGGCCCGAGACGGATCCAGCTGTAGGCCGTGCCGTAGTCTGCACCGATGCCCGGCATGAAGACGGCGAGCAGCAGGATGAGCGTCAATCCGAAGAGCGGTAAAGCGAGACGTTCCCACAAGTGATAGGGAATCATCATGATGAAGACCATGGCGCCGAGACTGACAGCGATGTGCAGGAAGCTGCGCCAGAGATAGAACGAGTTGCTCGTTTCCTCGCGCAATCCCTGTGCGACCAGACGGGTGGTGATCTGATAGCTTTCAAACACAGAGACGCTCGAGATCATCGCGAAACCGAACACCACAAGAACGACGGTGATGCCGAAGAGAAGGGGGTCGATGCGTCGGAACACCGGGGTAGTGTAGCAGCACAAAGCTCATTCCTCATCGCTCATCGCTTTGTTCATTCCTCTCAAAAAAGCAGCCCGATGCTTTCCGCTCATCGTCGGAAATCCGGCAAAAACTTTGTAGGCCAACAGTTTCCATCCTCTGGGCCTGCGGTCAAAGCCGGGAGTGATGCTTTCCATTTTTACAACCGATGCACCGAGCGTTTCCATTCTCCTGAGAGACTCCTCCAGCGTCATGGTATGGTGATGCAGTGCGCGTGCATCTGGCGCAAAGAACAGGGGGATGCCTGCGTCGCGGAGTCGTGCGCCCCATTCGATGTCTTCCCATCCATAGAGGGAAATATCTTCGAGGAAGGGAATTCTACGCGCGATCTCCGTCGGAACACTGATATTGCTGGCATAGGAGAACTGATGCTGAATGGATTTCGGAAGGAAATCTCCGGCATACCGTTCGATGGACGGATATCCGAACTGCCAGCCGCTCATCGCGAGCCATTCCATCACCGGTGTAATACCGACATCGGGGTCCCAACCTATGGAACCGAGGACGGCAACCGGTTTTTGCATGTTTCTGTGGATGCTCTCGTGCAGTGCGCAGCAATCCTCTTTCAGGAAGATGTCATCACCAATGAAGAAGCAGGCGGGAGCCGTCGCGATAGCGACGCCACGGTTCCGGGCTGTGCCCTGTTGGCAGGGGGGAATTTCGATGAAGCGAAAATGAGGGGGTAGGGGGTTGAGGGCAGAGGGTTGAGTGCACAGTTCTGTTGTTGCTGGGTTGTTGGTGTCACTGACGACGATTACTTCAATGTTTTCCGCAATCGTTTGTTTCGCCAAATGCGCCAGACACTTCGCGAGAATGTCCGCGCGATTGTGGGTCGGAATGATGACAGAAAGTTGGGGAGACACGGGCTGGAGGCTGTACGATATCTTCAGCTTATAGCTTATAGCTTTCAGCTTACAGCTTTCAGCTTACAGCTTACAGCTTATAACTTATCGATATGCACTGTCTTTTCCTCGATCTCGCGTCCCATAACGGTTTGATTGCCTGCGTGACTGGCAACAAGACCGTGGCTTCGCATCCCGTTGACCACCGCGTTGGTGACCATGAGTTGTTGCCGCGTATTGAATCGATGTTGAAGGAGGCGGGTTGGTCCTATCCTGATCTGACGCATGTTGCCTGCGTCACCGGACCTGGTGGGTTTACCAGTCTTCGTGTCGCCGTCACCTGCGCAAATGTGCTTGCAGATCAATTGGGTATCCCGTCCGCCGGTGTTCACTTGAGTGATGTGTATGGAGCGAGATTGGGACATGAGAAGCGAGACATGAGACATGAGTACTGGTTTCACTCTACAAAAAAAGAACAACTGTTCATTCGTGGTGGAGAGTGGGCGGAGCCGTCGTTAGTGATGGTGGAAGATCTCCTGAAAACGCTGCCGAAAAAAATCACATGGTGCGGAGAATTGATTGACGAGCATCGTCAGGCGATTACCGGAGTGGCGGAAATGATGGAGGCTTTGCTGCGGCCATATTCTGAAGTATTACCTGCATTTCTTTCCGGAGCGGTGTTTGCAAAAAAACAACTGGAACCGTGGTACGGAAGGGGGTGGTGAAGAGTAGTTCGTAGGTTATGCAGTCGTAGCGAAGTATTCGTTGTATGAACAATGGAATTTCCCGGTCAAAATATTGCTGCATTCCCCCTGCAGGAAAGGCTCTTTCCCTGCTACCCTATCTGCGATGTCTTTGATGGACACTCTCAACCGGCTGATCGGAGATCCGAGCGAAAAAGAGCTGTGGAAAATCCGTCCAATTGCTGACAGAGTTCGAGCGATTCAGAAGTCCGATGCTTACGCAGCGCTGACCCTTGCCGATCTTCCGAAAAAGACCGAAGAGTTCAAAGAACGTGTGCGTGGCGGAGAGTCGCTGGACTCCATACTTCCCGAGGCGTTTGCGCTCGTCGTCCGCGCGTGCGAATTGATGAAGGGACAGAAGAAAACAGAGGGGAAAATGGAATTTATTTGGGAGATGGTGCCCTATGACGTGCAGCTCATCGGTGGAGCGGTACTGCATCGCGGCGCGATTGCCGAAATGAAAACCGGTGAAGGAAAAACCCTCGTTTGTACATTGCCGGTGTACCTCAACGCACTCACGGGCAAAGGCGTGCACGTCGTGACCGTCAACGATTACCTCGCGAAGCGCGATGCGGCGTGGATGGGCATGCTCTACGAAGCACTCGGTCTCACCGTCGGCGTCATCATCCATGAAAAAACCACCGAAGAGCGCCGCAAAGCCTACGCGTGCGACGTCACCTACGGCACCAACAATGAATTCGGTTTCGATTACCTGCGTGACAACATGGCGGTCTCACTCGAACGTCAGGTACAGCGCGGTCTCCACTATGCGATTGTCGATGAAGTGGACTCCATTCTCATCGATGAAGCCCGCACGCCGCTCATCATCTCGCAGCCGGCCGGAGAATCAACGGAGAAGTACGTGCTGTACTCCCGTCTCGTGAAGGGACTCTCCGAAAACGTGCACTACAACCGAGATGAAAAGCAACGCGCAGCAGTCCTCACAGATGAGGGCATCAAGAAAATGGAAGAGTTGCTCGGTGTTGAGAATATTTATACGGAGAAGGGCTTCGAAGAGGTCCATCACATCGAGCAGGCGCTCCGCGCACACGCCATTTACCAGCGCGATGTCGATTATGTTTCCAAGGACGGCGAAATCATCATCGTTGACGAGTTTACGGGACGTCTGATGCCCGGGCGCCGCTACAGTCACGGCCTGCATCAGGCCATCGAAGCGAAGGAAGGTGTCGAAGTGCAGCGCGAAAGCAAAACACTCGCGACCATCACGTTTCAGAACTACTTCCGTCTCTTCGAAAAGCTTGCAGGCATGACGGGTACGGCCAAAACCGAAGAAGAGGAATTCGAATCAATCTACAAACTCCGCACATTCGTCATTCCGACGAACCAGCCTGTTGTTCGTGACGATAAGCCCGATGCCGTGTACCGCACGGTGGCTGCAAAATTCAAAGCAGTGGCGGCCATTGCAAAGGCAAAGCACTTGAAGGGTCAACCTGTGCTCATCGGTACCACCTCGATTGAGAAATCTGAAGTGATGAGCGCGCTGCTGACGCAGGACAATATTCCGCACAGCGTTTTGAATGCCAAGCAGCATGAAAAAGAGGCGGAGATCGTCGCGCAGGCCGGTCAATCGGGAACCGTCACCATCGCAACAAACATGGCCGGTCGCGGAACCGACATCAAACTCGGTGCGGGAGTCACCAACGCAGGAGGACTCTGCATTCTCGGTACGGAACGCCATGAGTCACGACGCATCGACAACCAGCTCCGCGGTCGCGCCGGTCGTCAGGGAGATCCCGGTGAGAGTCGCTTCTTCGTCTCTATGGAGGATGATCTCATGCGCCTCTTCGGTGGTGACCGTCTGAAGAGCCTGATGGAACGCCTGAAAGTGCCCGACGACGTTCCACTGGAGAACACAATGGTTTCGCGCTCCATCGAGAGTGCGCAGAAGCGTGTGGAAGGACGCAACTTCGACATCCGTCGTCATGTGGTGCAGTACGACGACGTGATGAACAGGCACCGCGAGATTATCTACAAGAGGAGGCAGAAGATTCTGGTGAAGTTGGCGGAGATCGAAGGGAATGGGGAAATGGGGAAATCAGGCATAGGGGAACAGCCTCTCCATCAGGATGTGCTGGCGGCGCTGCGCAGGGAAGCGGAAGCAATCGTCGAGCAACACGCGCAGGGCGATGACAGTGAAGCATGGAATACGCAAGAAATGCATGAGACCGTCGCAACGCTCCATCCGGAGCTTGCCAAAGAATTCACCGCAGAACGATTCTCCGGTTTTCACGATAGAGACGGTGCTCGTTCAGCCCTGACGGAAGCCATTGTCACGTGGTACGAGCGCAAATGCTCGACGGAAGATGCCGGTGTCGTTGCCCAAGCGGAGAGAGTGGTTACTTTGCAGAGTATCGACACGCACTGGATGGATCATATCGATGACATGTCCCATTTGCGGGAGCAGGTGGCGTTCGCTGGGTACGCACAGCGTGATCCGCTCATCGAATACAAAGATCAGGGGTTCCGTCGCTTTGCGCAACTCCTCAGTACCATCGATTCCATGATTATCAGAACTCTGCTGCAGGCGGACTTCACACAATTCATTCCGCGCGTTCTCCTCCGCGAATCAGAAGAGAAGCTCGGTAACATCCGAACCAATGAAGGAGAGATTTCTGCGGAGCTGGAGCAGAACCTCCTTCGTCAAGGTTCCGGAGGTCAGGCGGGGGTCGGTGCTAGAGCCTCATCGGAGGGGAATCCGGCGGTAATGCGGACGGGAAAGCGATCAGCGATCAGTGCGCCCAGGCACGTGGAGAAAGTGGGTCGGAATGATCCCTGTCCCTGCGGCAGCGGCAAGAAGTACAAAAAGTGCCACGGGACGAATGCATCCTAATGAATATCGAGTATACTGATCGTATGCGGTTTTTTACCATCAGCGTCAGTATTCTCGTTGTGTTTTCAGCTGTACCAGCGGCAGCGATGGCACCATCTGCATTTCCGGACGTTGCCGAAGGCCATCCATACGCTAGTGCGATTCGCCAGGCATATGACTACGGCTTTATCGCAGGTGATCCTGATGGCATGTTTCGCCCCGACGACACTATCAACCGTGCGGAGTTCGCAAAGATCATCGTAAGTGTCGCGACTCCAAAGGAGGATATTGCGACATGTATGGAATCGTGGGAAGGAAATTCATTCAGCGATGTCCCGGCGGATGCGTGGTTCGCGCCATACGTTGCACGGCGGATTTTCATGTGATCGCTACCGGGTACGGTGACGGGACATTCCGTCCTGCGAATAAGATTAATTTTGCAGAAGCGGCGAAGATGCTCTCGATAGGGTTCCATGTCACGGATATGGAAGATCGGCACGATGCCTGGTACGGTCCGTACGTTTCCGGTCTTCAGCAGAAAAACGCCATTCCTTTTTCCATACACAGTTTTGATCAGGTGATCACCCGCGCAGAAATGGCGGAAATGATCATACGATTGGAATTGGGTCAGGAAGATTCGTGGCATACGCAAACATATGAAGCACTGGAGCGGAGCACAGCAGTGCTGCGACAAAGGGGGAACGTCGATTATCTTGTCCGGTATGCGATGGAAACGGAGAATGTTCCCTTCGAGGAAGGGTACGATGGGGAGGTTGTCACAAGAAATGTCCGTACAGGTGAGCGTACGGTTCTCGTGAAGAGCGTCAAAACGGCGGTTGAGGGGCTGCGATCGACATTCAACCTTACGCTCGAACCTTTTGCATTACCGGCAAACTCGTCTCTCGTTATTTTCCGGACGGTGCTGAAGGAAACGGATAATGCTGGCGGGACACTCTATGCATTTGATCCCTCCACCAAGCGTTTTACGGAGATGTGCATCAATGATTCTTACAACGGTTCATTTGATGGTGCCGCGTTATCACCGATGCAGGATCGCATCGTTTGGACAAAGGCTGATTCCCAAGAGCATTTGGAGACCGGACTGGTGCAACAGCTCTTTGCAGGAAACCTAACGGACGATTCTTTCCAGCTCATTGAAGAACTCCATGGAGAGGAGACCTTCAACGGTTACGAATACGGATTGGCCACTTTCTTTGATCTGGAGTGGACCCAGCCGTACGTGCTTCGTTACGGCGTATTCGATCAAGATCTCAAAAACCGCGGCCAAATGGGTAAGGAAGCACTGATCGAGCAGCGCACGTTGAAAGTGAAGTAGTGCGCCTGATTTCGGGCACGAGCCACCCGCCAACATCATGTCAGCGGGTGTGAGAGCTCTTTTTCCCTGACGGAAGCGGTGTAGATGCCACTATTGCGATAGCGTATACTTCTCCTCCATGCCGCGTCTCCGGGACATCGTCGGTCATGAAAAGCAGATGCAGTCTCTTGCGCAGGACATCGCGCAGGGCAATGTCGCACACGCGTATCTGTTCTCTGGTGTTCCGCACCTGGGGAAGATGTCCGTCGCGCTACGCTTCGCAGCGGATTTACTCATGATTGATGCAAATGCTGCGGAGAAGAAATCGATTCAGAGGCAGATCGAGCATCTCACGCATCCTGATCTCCTCGTCCTGGATCAATTATGGATGGAGGAAGCGTGTGAAGACTGGGGAGTGATCGCAAAGACATCGAATGCACCCCAGGTGCACAGGAGCAAGAAGCCGGCAGCGAAGACGGACACCATCAGCATCGACGATATCCGTGCGTTGCAAGAAATTCTCTACGGAACGGCGATGGGACGATACCGCTGCTGCATCATACGTTCCATCGAGCGCATGCAGGAGGCAGCTGCAAGCGCGTTCCTGAAAATTCTGGAAGAGCCTCCGGAGTATTTGATTTTTCTCCTGACGACGCAGGATCTGGAGGTATTGCTGCCTACCATTGTTTCCCGTACACGCGTGCTGGCCTTCCATCCGTTACCTTCGCGTTCCTTACAGCCATTGCTGGATGAGGTTGACGAAGATGATGCGCGGTTCATTCTTCATCTTTCGCGCGGCGCTCCGGGTACCGCCATCAGTCTGGCTTCTGACCCCGATCTCCTCCGAACGCACAGAACCGTACACGGGACGGCGCAGTCCTTCTGGAGGGCATCGCAGGATCTGGAGAGGATGAAGTTGCTGGTTCCCATCCATGAGCGTGGATCAGAAGCGGATATGCTACTGCTTCACCTTGGGCTCATTCTCCGTGAACGCATGCCCGCCAATGTGGCATGTGTCCGCGCATACAGCGAGCTGGCACGGGACCTGGAAAGCAACGCGCACCGTCAGTTGCTCGTGCAGCGGTTTGCACTCAGTGTGGGGCAGTCACTTCGATAGCCGTGTACGTGGTTTTCTTGCGTGCTTCTGGGGAGTGCCTATTTGCCGGCAAGCAGGTACCCGTGCTGATTCTATTTTCTTCTTCTCCGAACCCATCCCCAACCTGCAGCCATGCCGGAGGCAACAACGACAACGGCCGCGGGTCCGGATTCCGTCGTCTGCGGTAACTGCTGCATGAAGGGTTGAAGCTGCGCGTAGGGAAGTTGCTGGTAGGGCATCTGATATGGCGCGAAGGGGAATTGAGCGAACTGATGGGCTGCCAGGCTGTTTGGTTGTTGTGGGGTCACTTGATTTTCATATCCCGTCTCAAGTATTGCATCTTTCTGTACCAGCACACTTATCTCTTTCACACAGTATGCATCGCAGCCGTCGTTGCCGATACGGTTGCCATCATCGCACTGTTCGAAGGAATCAAGAATACTGTCACCGCAGCGACCAAGTGAACAATCAGGCCGACAGTTCGCATTAGGCGATGTGGAATTCAGGTTTCCTCTGTCACATTCTTCGCCGAGATCGGTGTGACCGTCGCCGCAACTGCGGGAAACGAAGCGGCACCTTAGGCAGGAGTAAGGCAAAGTCGGATTATGGGTCGACTGTTCACACTGTTCACCGAGAAGTCTCTGGAGAATGCCATCGCCGCAGATGCCGATTTCGAG
>VGKZ01000007.1 GCA_016866815.1 Candidatus Peregrinibacteria bacterium
CCTCTGCGGAGAGGACAATATCTTTCGATACCGCGCTCTCATCGGCAAATTTCTCCGGCATCAGCCACCGCATGCCCGACTGTGTGAGCATGTAGACAAGCGCAAAGATAATCGCAAACTGGAGAAAGGAACCTTTTCTTACAGACGCATCAGACATAGGGAAATCGGAAGATTTCGGAGATCCGCACTACCATACACGAAGATCACCCCCTGCGCTTCAGAAGGGCGAGAAACATGCCGGCATCTGCCGCTATATCGGCAAAATCACAGGTCATACTGGCTGGCCTCGGCGTCATCAGCACCTGCACGGCAGGCAGGCCTACGCACTGGGCAAGACTGAGACGCAACGCTTCCCTGCAACGCCTCCGCATCCGGTTTCTCTTCACTGCGGATGCATCCAGTCTTGAAGAAGCGAACGTGCCAAGGTAGAAAGCCCCCGGCTTGGGCGGAGCAGAGAGGTTTTTGGGGTGCCCCATGATGAACCGGATCGTCATGGTTTTACCGTTCCAGCGCTCGCCCTTGCTCAGGACCAACTCATTGACTTTGCGCCCGCGCAAACGGGAGAGATGCATGCGAATGCAGATGGAAGAATTCGGAAGTATGAATGACGAATATGCCCACAATACTACAGTTTTCTGCATGAATAACACGGAGTTCATTATTCTTCATTCTGCATTCATTATTCTTAAGTATTCTGCCGTTCTCCACTACACTCCACCCATCATGACCGCTCTGACCGCTGACCAAGTCCGGCACATCGCAAAACTTGCACGTCTGAACCTGAAAGAAGGGGAAGAGGAGAAATTTGCGAAAGAACTGTCGGCGATTCTCACATACATCGATGCGCTGCAGAAAGTGAATACGAAGAGCGCCGAAGCTACCGCACAGATCACCGGACTCGAAAGCATCTTCCGCGAGGACCGTATACGCACGGACAACGTCCAGCCCGATGCGTTGCTTGCCACAAGCCCGCTGCCCATCATCGATCACCAAATTCAGACGCCGTCCGCCCACGGAAGTACGTGACTCGTGATCGGTGATTCGTGATACGGATCACGAATCACTAGGAACGAATAACGACGCTTCTGACCACCTATCAACTCTCATGTCGCTCCACGCACTCACAATCACAGAGGCCCACGAAAAACTCCGGAAAAAAGAAATTTCCTGCGAGGAACTGACGCGCTCATGCCTGGAACGCATAGAGAAGGTGGATGGCGCACTGAATGCCGTCGTGTATAGGAATTTTGACAGAGCCCTATTAGAAGCCAAAAAAATAGATTCGGAAGGAAAGTTTTCTTCACCGCTTGCAGGAATCCCTTATCTGGCCAAGGACGTCTACTGCGAAGAAGGCGTACCCACCACAGCCTGCAGCAACGTGCTACGAAGCAAAGATTACGTGCCTCCGTTTGACTCCACGACAACCAAGCGACTGAAGGCCGCCGGAGCCATCTCCATCGGAAAGACGAACACCGACGAATTCACCATGGGTGCTTCCACGGAAACATCCTGTTACGGCGTTACACGGAACCCGTGGGACACCAAGAGAGTGGCAGGAGGATCATCCGGCGGAAGCGCCGCAGCCGTCGCCGCCGATGAATGTATCTTCGCTCTCGGCACCGATACCGGCGGCTCCATCCGGCAACCCGCAGCGTTCTGTGGCCTCACCGGTATCCGCCCGACCTACGGCCGCACCAGCCGGTACGGCGTCATGAGCATGGCGAGTAGTCTGGATACCATCGGCCCGATGTGTAAGAACGTCGAGGACCTTGCAATTGTTCTCCAGGCGATAGCGGGAGCCGACCCTCTGGACGGAACAACCGGAAAGAAACCTGTTCCCGATTACACGAAGGCACTGACCGGAAACGTGAAGGGAATGAAGATCGGTCTTCCGAAGGAGTACTTCGCGGACGGCATGAACGAAGAAATCCGTGCATCGGTGATGAATGCAGCAGACGTTTTCAAAAAACTCGGTGCGACCATCGTTGATATCTCGCTCCCGCACACGGCATACGCAACACCGTGCTACTACGTGCTCTGCCCCTGCGAAGTGAGCTCCAACATGGCCCGCTACGACGGCATACGCTACGGACACACGGTGAAGAATGCAGAGAACCTGGTCGATTACTATCACAGAGCCCGCAGCGAAGGCTTCGGCAATGAAGTGAAGCGCCGCATCATGATAGGAACGTACGCCCTCTCCGCAGGATACTACGACGCCTACTACCGCCAGGCGCAGAAAGTACGCACGCTGATCTCCCGTGATTTTGCGGAGGCGTACAAGACTGTCGACGTCATCATCGCACCGGTCACTCCCGGCACAGCATTCACCGTCGGCGCGCATGAATCCGATCCCGTCGCTATGTACCTCGAGGATATTTTCCTCAGCCCGCAGGTCATGGCCGGCATTCCGGCCCTCTCGGTGCCGTGTGGTTTTGCGAAGAACAGCATGCCTCTCGGTCTGCAGATCATGGGGCCGCAGTGGGGCGAAGAAACTGTGTTGAGGGTTGCAGATGCGTACGAAAAATCTGCGGGCTTCGCGGGAAAGAAACCAGCACTGTGAAGACGATCACGCGGTAGCTTCTGTCGAGTGTGCCGATGTTGCTTGCGTCACAAAGGCTCTAAGAGCAGCAGTCACGTCTGCTTTCGCATCCGCTCTCTGTCGATAATCGGACCCATTCACAAGAACTTCCCGGGCTGCGCTCAACGCATCCTGAATGAGCTCATACATTCTTGCATCACTCTCAGGCCGACACGCAATGACCTGTGCTGCAATGTGATCCTCCACCTCCCTTGGAATCAAAACATCACTCATTCTCATGGAAGAGCACGCCCGGAATACTGCCCCGGTGACATTCGCATTATGAAGAGCCATGCGCGGAGCATAGGGAAAAATGCAACAATGGCAAAGCCGAACGAATAGAGATATGGCAAAGTGCTTAAAATGCCAATTCAGATGATTATATGTTGTTAAATTAATACTTGCATAATATAAAATATTATTTTATAATTATATTTACTACCTACCCCTACTTCCATGGCTGAAAGTCGCAATCCAGACATCGACGCCGCTCAGGACCTCCTAGAGGAGGCTGAAGCTATTCCCAATGTGGTCACGAGTGCGCGTGCTCTATTTGCTATCGCCGAAAACATCTTGGGCTCGCCGGACTTCGGTGGAGCACTGAATGACGGTCGCGCGCCGAGTGTTCTCCGCCGCATCACCGATGATCTCGAAGGTATGCTCGAAACGAATGATGGTCTCCCCGATGAGCTTGCGGCGGAAATCCGCGCAAATATTTTCACCATCGATGCTCGGTTGCAGCGAATCGATACTGCAGCGAAAAAGACGGAAATATTGCAACGCAATGTGCGCGACTCGCAAGGTGAATTCACCGCTTTTCAGAGATCTGCGTAAGCTCAGAGGTGCTGTACAGACTTCAGGCACTGCAGGAGCGTCAGCTCCTGCATTTGCCATATGGCACGGGAAACAGCGTTTCTTCCGGCGATCATCGCCTCCCCCGGACTGGAGACAACGGGCTGGCGCGGAGCCCACTCCTGCAACGTCTGCCTCTGAAAACCCTGATGATCTTTCTCCAATGCAGTGATGAGATGCGGATGCTCATGAAGAGCACGCAGCAACTGCGTTCGCTCCAGAAAAAATGCAGCACGCAGGTGAAGCGACTCCGGAATATACGCCTGCAACTCCTCGGCACTCGCCACATCAGGTATCTGCAAAAGCTCAAGATGCCTCCAGAGAAAATGCATCACCTCCTGCGGCGGTCCGCTGACCTGAACGTCGCAACTCAGCTCCGTCGCATCGAAAAATGCAATCTTTGCCTCAGGAATAGTAAGACGCGTCATAGAAATAAATGTATCTTTGCAATAAGAAGAAATAAAGTAAATGATTCTCTTTTTGGCTATTTGAAATACTAAATCCGTATGAAAATTATGTGAATGTGTCAGAAATATTTTGACTATTTAAATAAATATATTATAATATAATTAGAGAATACTACGAGAAAAGCTCTGCTATACCGGGTTCTTAGAGCCTTGTATTCCGGCAGATGTATCGCTTGTACATCCGCTCAATCATTCCCCTCACGCAAGTGTGGAAGGTATGTGGGACAAGATCCTCGGTCACGGAGGAAGACGAGATATTCTCGTAGACCGTTAGTCCATTGAGACCTTCATAAACAGATTTTTACAGTCAAAAAAGCATCGCAGCAGGGATTTTCTGACAGGTATTTCGTTGTTTCATGCTGAAAATACTGGTAGCGTTCCCCTGACATCTGGAAACGGTGGTGAGCGGTGACAGTGTTTCTTGGTGTCGAGAAAAAGGGGTTGTAGCTCAGTTGGTTAGAGCGTCCGCCTGTCACGCGGAAGGTCGCGGGTTCAAGTCCCGTCAGCCCCGCCACGCCAAATACGCAACGTATGCCGCATACGCCGCGAGCATCATGATGCCGTCGAGACGTTCGATGACATGGTTCTGCCTCTGCTTCCAGAAGAGGAGACGACGGTGGACGAAACCCGTGTGTACGGCAAAGAACAGTAGCAGCGTTGCCGCCACCGTCACGAGCAAATCCACATTCATCTCCGGCCGGAACGGCAGCGGCGCAATGACAGAGCTCACACCGAGGATCCAGAAAATATTGAAGATATTGCTGCCGACGATATTGCCGACCGCGATGTCTGCCCGGCCTTTTCTGGCAGCCACGACGGACGTGGCTAATTCCGGCAACGATGTACCGACGGCGACGATGGTGAGACCGACGAGTGCCTGCGAGATGCCGAGTGCTGCGGCGATGGTCACTGCTCCGTCCACGGTCAGCTTGCCGCCGCCGACCAAGAGCGCAAGACCCGCAAGCACGAAGCCGCACGAAGACCAGAAACCGCGGACGCGGATGCCCTCGTCCTCTGAGGCAGGATCCGCCTTGCGCATGGCCGCGATGTACCACAAAAAGATGAAGAAAAATGCGATCAACGTGCACCCTTCGGAGCGGCTGAGTTCCGCTACTCCATACCCATCGAGGAGCGTGTCGTTCGCCATGAAGAGCAGAACGACGGATGCCAGGAGAGCGAACGGGATTTCCTTCCAGACCGTAGATGTCTGTACGGCGATAGAGGTGATGCAAGAGGAAACGCCGAGAATCAGGAGAATATTCGCGATATTGCTTCCGACCACGTTGCCGATGGCGATCTCCGTGGCACCGGAAAGGCTGCTGGTCACATTCACCACCAGCTCCGGCATCGATGTACCGAATGCGACGACGGTGAGGCCGATCGTCAGATCCGAGACCCCCACGCGCTTGGCAAGTGAAGCGGCGCCGTCCACAAGGAAATCGGCACCCTTTACCAGGACACCGAGGCCGACGATCAGGAAGACGAAAGCGAGAATCATTGTGCGGCATACTAACCGCTTTTTTCGTTTTGTGCGAGGGTTGCAATGTCCGAAACACAAACAAGAAGACATCGCCATTTCTGTCACAGAGTTATTTTAAAAGCGCTGCTTCGGAGAGATGTGTGTATCATGACTCCGTGCTGGAACGCCTCTCCGACAGGCAATGCTTTGGGTGTATCGCAGTGATCTGCGCCGTGCTCTATGTCCCCTCGCTGGGAAACGATCTGGTGAACTGGGACGACACCATGCTCATTACGGCGAACCCCGTGGTGCAGAATTTCGATGTGGTGCGTGGTTTTACAACCTTCGACCCGGAACTCTACATCCCGCTGACACTGCTGACCTATCAGATAGAACAGCTGATCGCAGGGAATGCAGCATGGATCTATCATCTCTCCAATCTTCTCCTGCACAGTGCCAATGCATGTCTCCTTCTCCTGATCATCGGGGGGCTGACGAAGAACCGACTCACCGGGCTCATCGCCGCACTGCTCTTCGCCGTGCATCCCGTCAACAGTGAAGCGGTGCTGTGGGCAAGCGCCCGGAAAGATCTCCTCAGCGCGTTCTTTTTTCTCCTCGCGATACACCTGTACATGAAAGGTAATCGTCTGAGCATCGGAGCATTCTTTCTCGGTCTGCTCTCGAAGGTCTCCATCGTCGTGCTGCCATTCATCCTGCTCCTCATCGACCACTGGGAAGGACGAGTGATCGATGCCCGGCGTATCAGAGCACACTGGCCGTACTTTCTCCTGAGCATCGTCTTCGGGTCCATCGCGCTCTTTGGGAAAACCGCTACAGCATGGGCTATTCCGATAAGCAAATCTCCACTGCTCGCCGCGAAGAGCACCGTGTTTCTCCTGCAGAAAATCCTTCTGCCGGTCGGCCTCTCCCCCATCTACTCCCAGCACACTCCCGTGGTGATAGAATCGCCGGAATTTTTCCTGCCCCTCATCATCGTATTCCTGGCCGCCGTGTTGCTGTGGATATTCCGGAAGCGTGCTCCGCTCCTGGTATGGTGCGCTCTCTGGTTTGTGATCATTGTTTCACCCGCATACTTCACGTTCTCGAAGAACGGGTACGTTCTCTTCGCATCGAACCGGTACGTGTATCTCGCAAGTGTCGGAGTGTGTATCTGGGTCACAGCAACTGGTATGGCACTCGCATCGCGCAATGCCCTGATGCGCGCGGCGATAGTGGTACTCGGCGTTCTGATCGTGGGTGCTTCCGTAGTGCTGACGTACCGACAGGTATGGGTGTGGAATACCAGTGAGACATTGATGCAACATGCCCTCATAGCGGGCTACGAGCACCCTCTGGTGTGGAATAACCTCGGTGCAGCCCTCCGCTCGGCAGGAAGATCTGAGGAGGCACTGGAAGCCTTCCTGAAGGCAGCGGAGAAAGGCCAGCCACAGGCTCACGCCAATGCGGGGAATCTGTATCGTGAGGTTGGCAATGAAGCAAAAGCGCTGGAGCTCTTCGCTGCCGGCATGGATGCTGCGCGGGCGCATGGCGCATTTGGAACGCAGGATCTGGCACCGCACTTCTCCGTCGCACAATTTCTGCTGTCGCAGGGGAGAAACGCTGAAGCGCTGAAAGTCTTCGAAGAGGCGGCGCAACTGGGACCGCATATACCGAGTGCGCACGTAAACCTGGGAATGCTGCTCCTGAAGAACGGCAGTGTGAGCGGTGCGAAAGAACATCTGGAACGCGCAACAGAGCTCGACAGGTACTCTGCAACCGCGTGGTACCACCTCGCTCTCGCCCATGCACTACAGGGCAGCAGAGCGCAGGCGATCGATGCGCTGGAACAAACATTGCGTGTCGATCCTGGATACGAAGACGCTGAGGAACAATTGCAGAAGCTAAGAGGCGGGTGATGCACACATTACTCGGTATACAGCAGCGGATTTTTCTTCACGCCGTTCAGGCGAACCTCAAAATGCACGTGAATACCCGTCTTGCCGTAGACAAGACCTGTATTGCCCATGGAAGCGATGGTCTGACCACGCTGCACATTGTCCCCAAGTGCCACATGGAGCTCCTTGTTGTGCCCGTAGAGTGTCACAAGGCCGTTGCCGTGATCGATTTCGATGACGTTGCCATAGCCGCCGTTCCAGCCGTAATCCGCACGAATGATCGTGCCGTCCTCCGCGGCGAATACGGGACCACCCAACCTCCCTTCGTCATCCTTCTCCTGCATGTCCAGGGCGAAGTGCTTCGCGTTGAAGTACTGGGTGATGTAGCACGAGGCTCCGCAGGGCTTCTGCAGGACTCCGGCACTCGGCGCATCCGTGAACGCCGTCTTCGGAGGCGTGACCACTGCAGGCTTGGCCGGAGCGGGCTTTGACGATGCGGCAGCAGAGGAGGGCTTCTTGCCGGGTTCAGCCGGCTTCTCGGGCGGCTTGTCCGCCGTCGCCACCTTGGTCGGTTCGCCGACAATCGGCTTGCCACCAGGAATGATGATCTGCTGACCGGCGATGATGAACTCACTCTTCAGATCATTCTGCTTCATGATCTCGCTCTGGGGGACATCGTAGAGTTGTGCAATCCTGGACAGTGTCTGCCCTCTTCCGACGGTGTGGAGTACGCCGTCGACAGGCAGGATCAAAAGCTCCTGCCCCGGACGAATGGGCTCTCCTTCCTTCAGCCCGTTCGCAACGCGAATAGTTTCGATGGAAACCGGATACCACCGTGAAAGGCGTTCCAGACTATCGCCTTCCTTCACGATGTGAATCGTGCCCTTGGCGTAGGCTCTGCGCGCACCCTGACGCGTCAGTGTGGAGGACTTCATCAGAAAGCCGTCCTCAACGAGGAAGAACTGCTGATCGGCCACTGCTTCCTCGGGAGGCGCCAGTGCGGAGCTGGGAACGTACGGAGGAACGAAAAGAGAGAGTAGCAAAATCCCGGTACACAGAGCGCGCACACGAACGGAGAGCCAGTGATGAGTGGGGGTGACGCCGTTCATCGCAATGCATTACGGGGATTGTACCAAAGAAAAAGGGAATCGCGGTGCGTGCGCATCGCAAGTATATGCGCAGTGGGAAAGTATTCAGTGCGAAGCAATGGAAGGATGTTCCGCTGCGGCTTGTACGGGAATCGCCGAAGGACGGAAGGCAGTCGCCATATCACCGAGGATCACATCCATGTCTTTGTACCGCTGCAGCGAACCGAGGAGTACCACGACATACCGGTGACCGGATTCCTCCACCACCGAGACCAGACATTCTCCGGCATCATCGGTAGTCCCCGTTTTCCCTGCAACAACCGTAGGACCCTCCGCTGCTGCCATTGCCGGGTCATGCATCAGGACATTCGTATGATAGAGGCGCACGGTCTCCGTGCCGTCCAGACTTGCTATCGTTGCGCCAGCCATGCCCATGCGCTTCTCAATCTCCGCGTTGCGGAGTGCGAATGCCGTGAGCCATGCAATGTCGCGCGGCGTGGACCAGTGCGATGGATGATCGAGGCCAATGGGATTCTGGAATGACGTTCCCTTCAGACCCAACTGCAGCGCGCGGGTATTCATCTCTTCGACGAACGTCTGCAGAGAACCACTGTGGAAGAGTGCCAATGTGATCGCAGCGTCATTGGCGGAATTCACCAGCAGAGCGGAGAGGAGATCTCCCACGCGATAGTTTTTCCCAGCGGTCAGGTACACTTTGTTGCCCACGGCGGACTCGGCACTCTTCGGAACCGTGACAGTCTCGGAGAGATCATGATTCTCCACGATCAGAATAGCCGTCATGAGTTTCGTGAGGCTCGCCATCGGTCTCTGGACGCGAGCATCACGCGAATACACCGACTGCCCGCTCTCGATGTCCAGAATCACGACACCGGATGCCGAAAGTCTGCCTGCGACACTGAATACCGGAGCCGGAGGCGCAACGGAAAACTGCACCGCCTGGAGTGCATCGGTCGTCCCGCCGGTTGAGGCGGGGAACAAGCCGAGGAACATGACGGTCAACAGAGTTCGTACCATCTGGAGAAGAATACGCCCAAAAGGCCCTTCCGTGAAGGGTGGTCCCGAAAAATAGAGGTGGAGAGCGGCAAAACCGTCAAGTGAAGTATCATTGTCATTTATAGACCACTCTCCCTTCGATCCGAAGATCGACATACTCCTTGGCTTTCTCGGGGCCGATTTCCTTCAGGAAGATGCGGTAGCGCTCCGCCTGCTTGTCGATCGGACTGCGGAGATCAAACCAGAGGAAACGGTTGTTCCCCAGGAGCAGATGAAACTCCTGCGCACGAACATACGCCACACGCTTGCGCACTTCCTCTCCAAATTGTCTGAGGAGCACGACTTCTGCGGCATTCATGCGTTCGAGAAACTGCGGCGGGAGGATGACGGTTCCCGGCTGCGGCCGGACACCCCAGTCCACCAACGTAATCTCCGGGAATGTGTCGCCGTCCTGCACGGAGGATGTACGGACGTAGACTCCTTCCGACGTCAGAAAATCAATCGATGCCCCGCTGCCTGCCGCGCTCCGGTCCAATGCTTCAGGACTGGCGATCGCAAGACGGGCAACCAGTGGATCCAGGACGATGGAGATGCGCAGTGTCCCGGGAAAAGCCTTTGAGATGCGCAGATCCCGGAGATCTGTGATGGATGCCCGAAGCAAGTCTTCCGCTTCGAAGGGGGTGAGGAAAAGCATCTTTTTACCAAACAACGGAGCGAGCGTCTGCTGAACCTGTTCGATATCGAGACGGGGACTCTCGCGGATGACCTCGATGGAACGCACCGTGAGAAGGGGTGAGAACAGAATCATTCCGGTGATGAACAGTGTGAGAATGGCGATGAGCGCCACCCCCCACCGAATGCACATGTTCCTCCACACTCCGGCAGAGACCTGCAAACGCCTGAACATCCGCTTCCATCGCTCTGTAGTATTCCTCTTCCGCCTTCTCAATTTCTGTTCGACAAACCGTCGCGCAGCAGGGGTGACCGTGCGTGAAAATTTCTTCGGAATACGGCGCGGAGAACGGATGGGCACGGAGGGTATTGTAGAGGACGAGAAAGGCAAGGAGGAGTACAAGGGCGACAAGGGCGACAAAGGCAACGAGGGCAACGAGGGCAACGAGGGGTACAAGGACGACAACAAAATCAGAAAGGCCTATACTTTGATGGGCTAGGATTGTCCTCTGGGCGATCCCTATCGCCCTTGTCCACTTTGTTGTCCTTGTCCTCATTTCACTCCGCCATCATCGCCGACTGGCTTCCCGTCTACGGCGGTGCGGAGCATGTCATTGCACAACTGCATGCGCTCTTCCCGGATGCTCCCATCTTTACGACTGTCGCACATCGCAGTGCACTCGGTCCCCTGCGCGACGTCGATATCCGGACGACACCGCTGCAGGCATGGTTCCGGTTGACGGGCAGACACCAGTGGCTGCTGCCGTGGATGCCGCGTGCCATAGAGAACATCGATCTGCGCGGTTTCGATCTCATCATCAGCTCTTCCCATGCCATCGCCAAAGGCATCATGCCACCGGATAACGCAAAACACATCTGCTACTGCCACACGCCCATGCGCTACGCATGGGAGATGGAAGCGGAGTATCTGAAAGACTTTGGCGTACCGAATATCCTTCGAAAGAAAATTCAGAATGAGCTGAAATCCATCCGTCGCTGGGACCTGACGAGCGCAAAGCGTGTCGATGCGTTCATCGCAAACTCGTCAACCACACAGGAGCGCATCAAGCGGATTTACAACCGCGAGAGTACGGTGATTCACCCTCCGGTGGAAGAAAGATTCTTTACTACCCCTACAACCTACCGACTACCGACTCATACATACTTCCTCGCCGTTGGACGCTTTGTTCCCTACAAGCGTTTTGATCTTCTCATCGAGGTCGCGAACACACTGAAGATTCCTCTCAAAATTGCCGGTAGCGGCCATGATGAGAGGAGACTTCGCGGTCTTGCCGGACCGACTGTCGAATTCCTTGGACACGTTCCGGATGAAGCAATGCCGGAACTCTACGTAAAGGCAAAGGCACTCCTGCATCCTCAATTCGAAGACGCCGGAGTCACGGCTCTGGAAGCACAGGCTGCCGGTACGCCGGTCATTGCCTTCAGAAAAGGTGGTGCGCTCGACACTATCCGCGACGGCGCAACCGGAATACTCTTTGCGGAACAAACCGTTGGCTCACTGATGGAAGCACTGCACCAGTATGAACATTCGGAATTCGATCGGGCAGCGATCACACACCATGCGCGGCAATTTTCCAGCGAACAGTTCCGGACCAACCTCCGGATGGCAGTTGCAGAGGCAATGGCATGAGACATAATCCGGAGTATGATTTGGCTATGCAGCGCGATGCGAAATCCCATAAAGGCGATAACGGCAAAGTCGCCGTCGTCGGTGGAAGCCGTTTCATCCATGGCGCTCCGATCTTCAATGCCCTGGCTGCGGAGGCAAGCGGTATCGATACGCTTTCGCTGTGTCTTCCCAAGTGCCATGAAGAAGCCGCAAAGGGCTGGATTCTCAACGCATTCATTCACCCGTTTCAAGGGGATCATCTGAGCGATGCCGACACGGAACCGATCCTCGAACTCATAGCGCCACTCGACTGCGTCGTCATGGGCTCGGGCATCGCACGCACCGGAGAGCGCGTGCACGCACTGGAAGACATCATCGCCTCCTGCACGTGCCCCATGGTACTGGACGCAACAGCACTGCAAGGCAATACCATTGAGATAGTCTCCGGCAAAACCGCGGTCCTCACACCGCACCTCGGGGAACTGGAACGCATGGGATATACCATGGATGATCTTCCCGATGTCGCCAGAGACAGCGGAGCCGTCATCGTTCTGAAGAGTTACGAAGACCACGTGTTCGCGCCGGAGGGGACGGAAAAAATACGCGGCGGCAATGCGGGGCTGACGGTCGGCGGAACGGGCGACGCTCTGGCGGGTCTCATAGCCGGACTGATCGCGCAGCACATGAGCCCATTCGAAGCGGCATGCACCGCTTGCAGGGTCATGAAGAAAGCGGGGGGGAATTTGGAGAAGACGAAAGGGTATGCATACACGACGGTCGATGTGATTCATGAAATTCCCGCTCTCTTAAGAATGCAGTAGCTCTGAGCTATTCGACTGCTGCGTTATTTGCAAAAACCAAGAACAGAACAACAAGCAGCCAAGACCCCTGCTCCATGCTCACCCTCCTCCCGCAATGCTCCGCAACCCTCTCCGTCCGCTTCCTGCACAAGGGCGATGACTTCGCGCTGCCGGAACACTGCGCACGCGTCCATCAGATTCACGGAGCACGTACCATCAGAGTCCATGGACCGATGGATGCGACGGAAAAAGCAGACCTGTCGGCCGTAGCCTTGGCGAAGGCTGACCTGTCGGCCGTAGCCTTGGCGAAGGCTGACGGGATGATCACAGATGTCGCCGAACTCCCTCTCGTCATTCGTGTCGCAGACTGTCAGAGCTTCGCCGTGTATGTTCCGGAGAGAGAAATCATCGGAGTGCTTCATGCGGGATGGCGGGGACTTCTCGCAGGAGCAATCGAGGAATTTTTTGCGGTGCTAAAACGCGAGTGGGACGTACAGCCGAGTGACGTGTGGGTCGCGGCCGGGCCTTCGCTCTGTCAACAGTGTGCGGAGTTCACCGATCCTGCTCAAGAATTACCGGGCATCGATCCGACATTTTTCGATGGTCGCCGCGTGGATCTGCGGGGTATTGCCGATGCAAAACTGATCTCGCTCGGGGTACGGAAAGACCACATCGAAAGGCACCCGGAGTGCACACGGTGCATGCCGGGGCGGTACTGGACGTATCGCGGTGGCGACAGGGAGGCCGTCATGAAAGGGCAATCAAACATGCTCCATTGCAAGATTCTCTCCACGAGCACACACGACCGATCCCTATGTTAACTATTCTTAACCAATTGTACGATTTTCTTACACGTACCCTCCCCCTAACAGATGGCGGTTTTGCGCCTTCGTCAGCGCTCAACGCAAGTCCGTTTTCGTGACAGATCAGTCTCCGAAACCTAGCATTTCCGCAGTCTCGACGACTCGTTTTGTTGGCGGTTACGTTTCTTCTCAATCAGCCGTCCTAGGGAGGCCAAATCCTGCAGGTTCGTGGATCTGCTCTGCGGTCACCCACTTCATACACAGGGGACAGGCGTAATCTGCCCGACGATCGTCAGGATACTAAGTATCATGGAAGGCAAACCTTCAGCCTTCGTCCGCCTGATGCGGACTACGGCCGACAGGACGGTTTTCCTTCCATGAACCATCCTTTCCCTACAAGGAGTCGCTCCAGCGCGGGAAACCCGCGCTTCGCGACGGGTTTTTTGATTTTGGCTGTAGTATGGTTCTCCCACTCATGCAGAAGCTTCAGGATCGAATCGTGGCAGCAAACACGCTCTTGGCAGCCTATGCCGTGCCCATAGAGGGCACGCTCGGCAGAAAACACCCTGAGGAGCCCGATGAAACACGATTCCCATTCCAACGCGACCGTGATCGCATCATCCACAGCCTCGCATTCAGGCGCCTCAAGGGAAAAACGCAGGTCTTCGTCGCAGGAGAAGGTGATCATTACCGCACACGCCTGACCCACAGTATGGAAGTCGCGCAGATCAGCCGCGACATCGCACGCACTATGGGACTCAACGAAGATCTTGCCGAGAGCATCGCCCTCGCGCACGACCTTGGACATCCCCCATTCGGCCATGCGGGCGAAGAAGCACTGGATGCATGGATGCATGAGCATGGATCGCACTTTGAACACAACGAGCAGTCGCTACGGATCGTCACAACACTGGAGACGCATTCTTCCCTCCATACAGGGCTGAACTTGAGTTTCGAAATTCTGGAAGGTCTGATGAAACACCGTACACCGCATGACTCCCCCGCTCTGGATCATCCCCGGAAACCGTCACTCGAAGCCCAGGTCGTCAACATCGCCGATGAGATCGCCTATACCGGTCATGACTGCGACGACGGACTGCGCGCAGGACTCTTTGATAAGAGCGCACTCATGAACACCCCTCTCGCCCGTGAAGCATACGCATGCATCGTGCCGCGGGGGACATCATTCCGCGGTGCACTGATTCATCTGATGGTGAGCGACCTCTACACGGAAACGGAACGCCGGCTCGCCCTGAAGAACATCCGAACACTGCAGGACATCTACGAACGTGCGGAAGATTGCGTGGCATTTTCCGAATCCATGGCGAAGAAACTCGTCGAATTGAGGACATTCCTCTGGAACAACATGTACCTCCACCCGGAGGTCCGGAAACATTCCTCACAGGGGCAGGCGATTGTCACAGAACTGTGCCAGCGTCTCTATGCACAACCGAATGATAAAGTGGTTACGCTGATGAAAGTACACAGTTGCTCTGCAGAAGAAGCGGTGAAAGATTACGTGGCGGGCATGACGGATGTGTTTGCCACGGCAAACGCCCGTGATTTGTGATTCGTTATCCGTTATTCGAATCACGGGTCCCGGATCACGAATCACCAATACTGACTCCCGCCGTGGGCAAGTACTGCAGCGGGTTCACGTGCCCCGCACCCGTGATGACTTCGAAGTGCAGGTGCGGTCCGGTCGAAAGATTTCCTGCACCCTTGGTGCCCGGCATACCGCCGCTCTGCGCAATCGGATCGCCCTGCATCACCTTGTCACCCTTCTGAACGTAGAAAGCACTCACATGACCGTAGAGCGTTGCGTATCCGTCATGACGAACGACGACGTAGCTGAATCCAAAACCTTTATCGACGACGTCTTCGACGATACCGTCATCGGCCGCGACCACAGTCGTTCCCTGCAATGCGGGAATATCGATGGCCTTATGCTCGAGGCCGAATACCGCCTGATACGAAGGATCCTTGAATGTGGCTGAAATACCGTAGACCGGTTCCACCGGCCAGAGGAGATGAATGGCAGGATTTTCCTTGCCGATCTGTGCTGCGGCAAGTGCGCTCTCCTGGGCTTCCCACAGATCTTTGAATCCCTGCAGAATCCTATCCTCCGCTTTCCGGCGGTCTTCGAGAAGATCCATGAGGTACCGCAAAGTCGAGCGGAACTCTTCGTCGTACTCCGGTGAAAGATCGCTCTTCATGTAATTTCTCTCCTCCTCGAGACGATCTATTTGGTAGCGGAGAATTTCCTCGCGTCTCAGGAGCAACTCACGTTCAGCACGTGCGCGGCGGATATCTTCCTCTGTGGTGCGGATGACAATCTGGGGAGCGTCCCCTTCTCCTCCGCGGGGCTCCTCGTCGAGAACCACTGTTTCCTCCGCAAGAAGATCCGCCTGCGCCACCGGAGTCGCACCGGACATCGACCACGCTACCGTTCCGAAGGTCAGCGCGAGAACCGGGAGGAGGAGTGCGGGCCGGTCGATCTGCACGTTGATATCCATACAATCTGTTCATTATAGCAGAATTTGGCATGGGATGCCATTTACAGAAACAACGCCACCGGACTGGGCTGCAGCCTTCGCCCCACCTGGTACTCCCCACGTCGCACCACCGATTCCTTGTTCCATCAATATGAAAGATATGTGAACACCGCGACAGAAAATGACTTGATGAGCCGCAACACTCTGATGAAAGAGCAGATATAACTGTTGTAAAAAAAATTAACAGTAAAAATTTTGTGATCGTAGTGCGATTGCCGAAGTGTCACGAAGGCCATAGAAGTCTCCTGAACTACTTTTTTTCCTCAACATTCCTATGCAATCCACATCCACGGGAAAATCCCAAACCAGCAAGTCTCCAACGAGCATGCTCGTGGAGGAGATCAAGAAAACAACGTACGAGCAGGAGATCAAGCGCCGCGAAGGTGCCGCCGATCTCGACTTCCTTCCGAAGATGCAAACCGGCGCGGATGTCATCGCATTCGCAAAAAAACACCACGCAAGCATGGTCGATTTCACTTTCGTCGATGTGCCGGGCACGCTCCAGCACACCACCAAGCCGGTCCATGAACTCGAGGGAGTCTTCGAAGGTGGAGCCGGATTCGACGGCTCTTCCATCCGCGGGTTCCAGCAGATCGAAGAGAGCGATATGCTCCTCATGCCGCAGGCATCGACGGCGTTCCTGGATATGTTCTCGGGCGAGCCAACCATCGGACTTCTCTGTGATGTGAAGGATCCGACCAGCGGCAACCTCTACGACAGCAGCCCGCGCACCATCGCCCGTCGCGCAACGGAGTACCTCAAGAAGACGGGTATTGCAGATAGCGCAATGTTCGGACCGGAAGCCGAATTCTTCATCTTCGACTCCGTACACTACGATCAGTCTGCGGGTGAAGCGTACTACGCCGTAGATTCAGAGGAAGCGATCTGGAACACCGGACGCGAAGAAGAAGGCGGCAACCACGGCTACAAGATCCGCCACAAGGAAGGCTACTTCCCCGGCGCTCCGATGGACCGTCAGAAGGGTATCCGTTCTGCAATGGTTCGCGAGCTTGAACTCGCCGGTGTCGCCATCGAAACGTCACACCACGAAGTGGCAACGGCAGGCCAGGCGGAGATCGACATGGAGCGCGACGAACTGCTGACCATGGGCGATAAACTCATTCGCTACAAGTACATCATCCGGAACGTCGCACACCGCTACGGGAAGTCCGTCACCTTCATGCCAAAGCCGATCTTCGGTGACAACGGCTCCGGCATGCACGTCCACCAGAGTCTCTGGCAGAACGGCAAGCCTCTGTTTGCGGGAGAGGAGTATGCGGGCCTGAGCAAGATGGCCATGAACTACATCGGAGGCATCCTGCACCACGCTGCGGCACTCTGTGCCCTCTGCAACCCGACCACGAACAGCTACAAGCGTCTGGTACCGGGCTTCGAAGCGCCGGTGAACCTCATCTACTCCGCACGCAACCGTTCTGCAGCCATCCGTATCCCGATGTACTCGAATAATCCGAAGGCCAAGCGCGTCGAGTTCCGTATGCCGGACGCTACGGCGAACCCGTACCTCTGCTTCTCGGCCATGCTCCTCGCCGGTCTCGATGGCATCGAACGTGGACTCCTGCCGGGCAGCCACACGGACGAAAACCTCTACAAGATGCCGAAAGAGAAACTTGCGAAGATCCCCCACGCCCCCGAATCCCTGAGCCGCGCTCTGGATGCACTCGAGAGCGACAGTGACTTCCTGACGAAGTCCGGCGTCTTCTCCACGGGCTTCCTCTCCAGCTACATCGAAGGGAAGCGCGATGAAATTTCCGAAGGAAACATGCGTCCCACGCCATGGGAATTCTACCGCTACTACGATGCTTAATGGTTTTTTGTAGAGGAATACAAATCGTGCGCCTCTCCATCGCACATATATCGACAGTCACGAACCACCCCATTCCCCCCATACCATGATTGACTCAGGAAACACCGCATTCGTTCTCATCTCCTCGGCGCTCGTCGCCATTATGACGCCTGGACTCGCGTTCTTCTACGGAGGTCTCGTAAAGAGCAAGCACGTGCTCACCATCATGATGCAGAGCTTCATCGCGATGGGTCTCGTCACCGTCCTCTGGGCGGTCGGCACGTTCTCCCTGGCATTCGGATCGGATGTCGGAGGAGGATTCATCGGCAACCTCGACCACTTCATGATGCAGGGGGTCGGCATGGAACCCTCCACGGTCTATGGAACGACCATTCCGTTCGCAGCATTCTTCGTCTTTCAGATGATGTTCGCCATCATCACCCCCGCACTGATCACGGGTGCTTTTACGGAGCGCATGAACTTCAAAAGCTACCTCGTCTTCCTGACCTTGTGGAGCGTTCTCGTCTACGCACCGCTCGCACACTGGGTATGGGGAGGAGGATTCCTTGCCAAAATGGGAGCAATCGACTTCGCCGGCGGCACAGTGGTACACATCAGTGCCGGTATGGCCGCCCTAGCGGCGGTGTTCGTCCTCGGCAAGCGCAAGAACACCGAACAGCTTCCGCACAACGTGACGCACGTCGCACTCGGCGTGGGACTTCTCTGGTTCGGTTGGTACGGCTTCAACGCAGGCAGCGCGCTTGCAGCGAACGGTCAAGCCGCCATGGCGTTCCTGAACACCGATATCGCCGCCTCCGTGTGCATGGTCACATGGCTGCTGCTCTCCTGGACCTTCGATAAGCGTCCGAGTATGGTCGGAGCTCTCACGGGTGCCGTTGCCGGTCTCGTCGCCATCACCCCGGCTGCGGGATATGTCGAACCTTCATCCGCATTGATCATCGGCATCTGCGCCGCTGTCTTCTGCTTCTCAGCCATCAAATTCCGCACGGCAATGGGTTGGGATGATGCACTGGACGTCTGGGGCTGCCACGGCGTCGGCGGCATCGTAGGATCACTTCTGACGGGCGTCTTCGCCGCTCAGAGTATCGGAGGCTATTCCGGACTCATCGAGGGCAACACGGCCCAATTCATGGCCAATGTACAGGCAACAGGTATCGCCATTGTATTCGGGTTCGTGATGACCGCGGTCATCCTGGGTGCTCTGAAACTCTGCATGAAAGTAACCGTAGACACGGAAGCAGAGGAACAGGGTCTCGATATCGCACTCCACGGCGAAGAGGCGTACGTCTTCTTTGAAGAGCGTTCCTTCTCTATCTCACCGGAGCTGCAGAGGGCGAAGAAAAAGATGACGGAGCAGGCAACCGGAGTCCGGTAAGGCATTCTTCATTGGAAAAGAAAAGCCCGGTATTCCCGGGCTTTTTGGTGTTGGGGGATTTTGCCTTTCACTCATCCAACGTATGATGCATGAAGCAAAGGCGCTTAGCTCAGTTGGTAGAGCGTCGGTCTCCAAAACCGAAGGTCGTAGGTTCGATCCCTACAGCGCCTGCCACGTCAGCTTAAGCTGACGTGGCGTGCCACTCCTCAGCGCGAGAGCGTTCGGTTTTGGGTGTCTGGAGTTTAGAAGAGTTTGGGAAGTCTGCTAACGAGTCTAAGCCTTGATCTGAAAGAAATTACGGTGTAAGTTTGTACACCTATGTATTACTTCTACGTACTGCAAAGCAGTAAAAATGCTGACTACTTTTACAAAGGTTCAACAGTGAATCTACGTCGCAGATTTGCTCAACACAATGCCGGGGATGTTTTCTCTTCCAGGCCATACGCTCCCTACACCCTTGTGTACTATGAGGCATATGCTACAGAAAAAGCCGCACGGGATCGTGAGCATTCTGTAAAGAAAAGTGGAGCAGTGTGGGGAGCACTGATGGGTAGAGTAAAACAAGGTCTAGTAATGACTTAATACTAAAAATTCTATAACACATAAATGAACTCGCAGAGAAATTGCGAATATCCTTGGCCCCGCACCCAAGCGAAGCGCGTGCCACGTCGCTTGCGAGCGACGTGGCGTGGTGCGGTGGCCACGTCGGGGCCGCGTTTGCCAAAATCCAAAGCCGATCTTCGCTTCGCCTTAGCAATCAAACTCTTTCTCGCTCACGGCTACTATGCGACTGCCTTTGCGAATGACTTTACCCCATTCGCTCTTTGGGAAGACCGTATTGACCGCGAACGTCGGTATCTTGCTCCCGCTCAAACGCTTCGGACGAGCTACGTTCGCAGTGCCGAGAGGCTCTCCATCCTCGTGCTTCTGCCCGGTTTGAGTGTCTACCATGGTGACGCTGCAGCGTATCGAGAGATTGCCAAAGAGAAGGTCAATGCGCTGCGCAACATCGCCGCTCATTCCTTCGATGCGCGCCTGCAATAAAACGTCTTCGAGA
>VGKZ01000008.1 GCA_016866815.1 Candidatus Peregrinibacteria bacterium
CACCAACCTTCCGGTTCTCCACGTTCTCCGTGTCGTCTTTCCCGACCGGCACAGTCGGAAGTGGGATTGCCGGCAGCATGTACTGCTGTGCCTTCCATTGTTCCTCTACTTCTTTCAGCTCATTGTCGGATTTCTTGAGGGCTTCGCTTATCTTCTTCATCTCCGCAAGCATCGCGTCTTTTTCTGCGCCTTTGAGCGATGGGATTTTCTTACTCGCATCGTTCTGGGTTTTGCGCATGGCTTCGACCTCCGGCAGGAGCGTCTTTCGCTTCTCGTCGAGCTTCAGGAATGCAGTGACATCAATAGCGATTCGCTTGTCCTTTGCGGCCTTTGCGTAGACGTCCGGCCGTTTGCGCAGATCCTCAAGATCGATCATATAGATGCACGATACAGGAGGTGGGGAACCCCGAACAATGTCCTTAGTGCAATATTCTGTTCTCTATCAGGGCATCAAAGGCCTCCCGGAGTCTGGCGTATTCGAAGCGGGCCTGCAGATAGGTTTCATCATCCCGCTCTTCCCAGGCACCCACGATTACGTATTCCTCATCGTCCGGATCCGGGTCGTCGTCAGGGAATGCACAGATGAGGTTGTTCCCTGTTTCTTCGTTGTAGAGTCTGCACAGTTCGTCGTCGCGTTCCATGCATTGGATACTGAGCATGTGCGCGAGCGTCAGACGGAGCTCCCGCGGGATCGTTCTGAGAATTTTCCGGGTGGCCTTTTCCGATACGTTATATGTGCTGCAGTTGGTCAGTTCGCCGGTTGTTTCCCGTACGTTCGGGTGCTGCTTGATCGTCAAACAGGTGCAAACCGCGAAGCGCAGGTTTTCGATCTCCGAAAGAGTTTCCTTTTCATGGTAGGGAGTCAGCTCTTCTCCGGGCAGCGCAATCGCCTGAATGATATGCGGCGGAGGAGGCGTATTGAGATACTGGCTTTCAAAAAATGTATGTTGTTGTTCGGGCGTTGCACTCTGAAAAAATTCCTGAACGAGTGGGTCTCGTGTTTTTTTAGAACGCACGCTCTTGTGTACTCAAAAAAATCAACTTTTGCGCGATCGGATGTCTCCGGATCCACGAGTACGGGTGGCCAGTGGGGAGAAGGCTTATTCATCGGGGGTGATATCGGGCATGTCCAAACCAGTCAGCTGCCGGTATTGGTCTTCAAAGATGGCGCGTAGCGCAGCAGTCGACTCATACGATGGGTCTTCCGCTTCCGTCACGTCCGTCCAGAAATCGAGTGAATTCATGAGGAAGTAGTCTGCGAGCGTCTCCAGATTCTCATTTTGCATGTGTTGCAGCACCTCAAGAACGATTTCCGGATGCACCTGGATCGTGTTCACTTCTATTTCACGGCGCTTGCCCCATTCCTCATTCGAGTCTGCTCTGCGCTTGTACGTTTCAATGTTCATTGTTGGTACGCATCGCATGTTCTTCTCCCCTCTGTTCTCCACTGTGAATCCGAAACCGATTTTCCGGTGCGGGTTTTGTCGTTCTTCGTCTGTTGCCAGCTCGTTTTCGGTGAAGAGCCGATACATCTCGTGATGCAGCCGCATCAGTATTTGAAATGCATCTTTCCGCGCTTCATCGACTAAAAATCTTTGACGCTCTTCATGGTCAAGCCGTTCGTCGTCTTCGTACGGCATCGTCATATTTTCGGGTGTATCGAATCGATTTTCCGGCTGTAGGCATTGTGCAACGCGGCCATGCGTTCGATGATTGTGCCAGGATGTCCGTGCGCACTGCAGTGCTGTATGCGCAGTGCATCCAATTCCTCATGCCTCATGGCATATGTCCCGCGGATGAAAGGGATTTGCACTGCTGGACCGAATTGCGAAAGGAGTTCCTCTGTTTCGGAGTGCGTCATGAAGAAATATCGTTGCCGAACACATTCTTGCCAGTAGGGAAGAGAGTGATTTCGTATGCGCACGAGTCCGGCGAATCCGCAGTGCACCACTCCTCCCTCTTCATCCTCCTGCGTCCCACTCAATATCGATACGACATTTTGTCTCCCTGAACCCGTCACAAGCATTTCATCCTGCGTATCTTCCGTCATCGGCAAGAGTATCTCCCTCATGGGCTCGAGGATCATTCTCTGGGCATGAATGTAGGACGCTGTGCTGGAAAATTCCTGATAATTCGACGGAAAGGAATTCATGCACCTTCGATTTGATCATAAAGTTCCTAAGAGTACAATACGCTGACATGTCAAAGGACAAGCAATTCCGGCTGGTGGCCCCCTTTTCGCCAACCGGAGACCAGCCTGCGGCCATTGCAAAGCTCATCAGAGGCATCGAGGCCGGCGAGCAACACCAGATTCTCCTCGGAGCGACCGGCACCGGGAAAACCTTCGCGATGGCGAATCTCGTCGAGAAGCTCCAGCGCCCCACGCTCGTTCTCGCCCATAATAAAACGCTTGCCGCGCAGCTCTGTTCGGAGTTCCAGAGTTTCTTTCCCGATAACGCCGTTTCGTACTTCGTCTCCTACTACGACTACTACCAACCGGAGGCGTACCTCCCGACGACCGATACCTACATCGAGAAAGATGCATCGATCAACGAGGAGATCGAAAAATTCCGTCACGCCGCGACCATGAACCTCCTCACACGTCGCGATGTTCTCATCGTCGCCTCGGTCAGCTGCATCTACGGTCTCGGTAACGTCGAGGATTACGAGAAGCTCGCGATCACCATCAAGCGCGCCGAACCCGTGCAGCGAGACAAACTCCTCCGGCGCCTCACAGACATCCAGTACATGCGCAGCGGCACCGAATTCAAGCAGGGTATGGTGCACGTCCTCGGTGATACGCTCGAAATTTTTCCGCCCGGCGGAGACACCGTCTACCGTATCGAATTGCCGTTCGACGAGGTCGAAACCATTCAGGAAGTAGACTGCTTCACGGGCGAGCTCATTACAGATCTCTCCGAAGTCACCATCTTCCCTGCGGCACACAACGTCACGACGAAGGAGAAGATCGATCAGGCCGTGACCGGCATTCGCGCGGAGCTCGAAGTGCGCGAAAAGGAACTGAAGGATGCCGGCGAACTTGTGAAGGCAGAGCGCATTCGCACGCGCACAGACTACGACATCGAAATGCTCCTCGAAACCGGTTACTGCACCGGCATTGAAAACTACGTGCGGTACCTGAATAACAACGGCGTACCCGGCAGTCCCCCATCGACACTCCTCGATTACTTCCCGAAGGATTTCCTCCTCTTCATCGACGAGTCCCACATCAGCGTGCCGCAAGTCGGAGGCATGTACGAAGGGAACCGCTCTCGCAAGCAGACGCTGTATGATTTCGGGTTTCGTTTGGCGAGCAGCTTCGACAACCGCCCTCTCATGTTCTCGGAATTCGAGAAGCGGGTGGGTCAGCGCGTCTACGTTTCCGCGACGCCGGGAAAATATGAATATGCAAATACCGACAAGAAGATGATCGCCGAGCAGATCATTCGTCCGACAGGCTTGCTGGACCCCGTCGTTACCGTGAAACCGACGAAGAACCAGATTGATGACATCACACAGGAGATCAATGAAGCGATCTCGCGCAAGGAAAGGGTTCTGATCACGACCCTGACGAAGAAATCCGCCGAGCGTCTCGACGAGTATCTCCGCGATCAGGATTACAAGGTGCGGTATCTGCACAGTGACATCGAGACACTGGAGCGCATCGAGATTCTCCGTCAGCTGCGTACCGGTGAAATCGATATCATCGTCGGTATCAACCTGCTCCGCGAAGGTCTCGACCTGCCGGAAGTCAGTTACATTGCGATTCTCGATGCCGACAAGCAGGGGTTCCTCCGTTCACGCGATGCACTGATCCAGACCATCGGACGTGCGGCGAGAAACGTCCACGGTCACGTCACGCTGTATGCCGATACGATGACCGATGCCATGATGCAGGCGCTTGCCGAGACGGAGCGTCGCCGCGACATCCAGGACGCCTACAACAAGAAGCACGGCATCACGCCGAAATCCATCGAGAAAGCCGTCCATGATATCAATGAAGAACAGAAGAAGCTGGAGCTTCGTCGTCCCAAGCGGGATCATACGAAGATTCCCCCTGATGAGAAGAAGCGACTCATCGAAGAGCTTACCGCCCAGATGGAACTGGCTGCGCAGAACATGGAGTTCGAGAAGGCGGCCGATCTACGCGACGAAATAGAGTTGTTGAAGAGAGGGAAATAACGGGCGATCCGTGATTCGGGATTCGTGATCCGGGATTCGGGATTCGATCTACTTACTCCCGGGTCTTAGGTTGTACAGACACAGCGCAAGCCGCGTGCCGCGCATTCCTGCGCACTCGCCGGGGTTGCTGTACTTCAGTTTGTCGATGCGGTTGATCTTCTGCTCCTCACGCAGCTCCTGCTGCTTCAGGCGAGGATCGTCGATCGGCCGTCCCGTTCTGCGGTGCGGCGTGGGCACGCGTGCATTGTCGAGGATATCTCTCGGTGGCTCTGTGGCTCGAGGCGACAGTACGCGACCGGAATTGAACTGTCTCTCCTGGATGTCTTCCGTCTGTTTCCTGCGCTGCGAAACCCGGAGGTTCTCGATGCGTTGCCTGTGGGTCGTCAGTGATCCCGTGCCTGCCGTATACATCTGTGTTTCCAGATGCCGTCGTGTGAACTTATAACGATCATTGATGTTGGCACGACGGAAATCGATACCCCTCTCTTTCGCAGTAGTAGCGTCTCCGCTCTGATTTGCCATGACGGGCGGAACGAGGAGAATGATGCTGATGACAGCGAAGCCGATGATGCCCACGCGCTTCATGAGAGCACAGCATAACGCTTTCCATTGGGCTTTTACAGCTATGTGTGTTGCACGTCTGCCAAAGTACGGTGTTTTCTCTAGATTGACAATATATTAATATTATTATATAATAATACTCGTTGTGTTCCTTTCCAGTTTCCAAGGAGGGATACTGTCATGAAGAAGGGATTCGTCTGGATCTGGGTCCTGATACTGGTCGCAGGTTGCCAGCACACGCGGACGTCTGTCTCCCTATCGGTCGATGTACCGACAAAGGAGACTGATGTCACGGGCCGTGGGTCGATGAAGATCGCTTACACGATCGAATCGCCCCGGTAGGGTCCAACACACAACATAAGCGCCTTGTTGTCAGATTTCTGACGACGGGGCGCTGATCTGCTTTCCTATGCCCGTTCATCGCAATACGATTCGCTGAATAACTCCTTGAATATACTTGACTAAATAGTAAAAAGTGCTAAATTAGCTCCTCCTATGCGTACCTCTCTCGCCGCTTTCTGTCTCCTTTGTGCCTCTCTTCTGGCGCCACAGAGTGTGTTTGCGTACAACGCCTACATCAGTGACGTACGTGAGGGTGAGCATCCGTACGAGTCGCGCTACAACGAACTGCAGTACCGGAAGTTCCTCCAGAAGGAGCGTCAGAGTGTCGGGTACTACTGGCCGGAGAATGACATCTACTACCATCCGAGCTTTGCCAAGAAGAGCCCCCTGCATCCTTTCTACCGGAAGGGTGGTGTGTCCTACGGCGGCAGTTACGCCGAGTGGCGCGGGTACATGGACCCTTCTCTCTACCACGAGATATCCGTCGACACGTACTGTCAGAACTTCCGTTTCCAGCGGCTGGCCTACAGGACGGTGCCGTTTGCGTACGAGTGTTTCAGGGATTAGTACGTAGGTTCTCGAGTACGTAGGTTGATTCGTTGTGTGCACACATGCGTACGTACTTTGGTAGTAACCCACAAGTCTCCGGAGCCGCAAGTGCAACCGGAAGGTTTGTCGTAGTAGCCTGTGCCTCCTGTGCTCAGGATACTCCTCTCTATTGTGGCTCTCAGCGTCACCGGTAGCGCGTCCGCAGCGGTGTATTTCGACGACTACAGGTTCTATGCATCGTTCTGGCCTTCACACTACTCCATGGGGCCGGGGCCCACTGCACTTCCACCCGTTCAGCGTCCGGGTTCCGCGTGCCTATACCGGAACCCACAGGGTGAGTGCATGGTCGAGCAGTTCTATCACCAGGATCCGTATTCCTCCTACGGGAGCTACAACAATTACGGCCGAAGCAGCAGTCGCTATGGACAGAATCCCTACTACTCGCGGGATTATCTCTACTACGAGTGCCGTCAGAACGCGAGAAGCCGGCAGGACTTCAAAGACTGCGACTACTACCGTGATGAGTACGATTACGATTACTTCAACGAGCCGTGTGATGACGACTACGACTATGAAGATGACTATGACGACGACGATGACTGGTACGACGACGATTGCTGAGCATCACAGTGTACTGAGGACGCTCATCGCGTGTGCATAGCCTTCCGGCGTTCCGGTATCCAGTCGTGTGCCGTTGCAGAGCACTCCGTGAACCGAAAGGGATTTCAATTGTTCGATGAGCGCATCGATGATGCGCATCTCTCCGCCATGACTTGCGCCGATTGTTGGTAGCACGGAGAATGTTGAGCGTGGGATGAGGTACCGACCGACGATTCCAAGGTTCGACGGCGCGGCGGATGGTTTGGGCTTTTCCACCATCCCTTTGATTCTCTTGATGCGGGAATGCTCTGCCTGATCTGCATGCAGATCCACGATGCCGTACTTCTCCGTCAGCGCTCTGTCGATCTCCTGCAGTGCCACCATGGCTCCGCGCTCGTTCTCTTTGAGGGACGCATACGCTTCGACGAGCTGTGCGATGCCCGAATGCTCACCGGCAAACAGATCATCACCGAAGAGGACCGCCACCGTATCGGTTTTGACCCAATCCGCTGCCTGCAGGATGGCATGCCCGTCGCCGAGCTGCTCTTCCTGGTAGACCACATGGAAGTTCGCGCCGTCGTACTTCTTGAGGTGTTGCAGAGCATCCGCTTTACCGCGCTTCCTCAGCTCCTCTTCCAGTTCGGGGTTTTCATAGAAGTACCGAGGGATCATTTCCTTACCACGGTTGATCACGAAGCAGATGTTGTTGATACCGGCATCGAGACATTCATCGACGATGTGCGCGATGATCGGACGATTGCCAATCGGAAGCATCTCTTTCGGCACAACCTTCGTCCACGGCAGAAACCGCGTTCCGAGACCTGCGACAGGGAGAATTGCCTGTGTGATCTTCATACTGCGGGATTGTATCAGGGTCCGGGGATTATTTTCTATATTACATCCACTTTTTGCTTTCCGTTTGCGAATTCTTCCGTAACACTCCGCCACCATTTTCTCCCGCTCCATCACCATGAATTTGACTTCTGATGCACAAATAGCTACAATGATACGAATTTCATACACATAAAAATATGTCTGCAAAAGAAACCGCTCTCGCGAAAGTTCAGGACCTCTATCTCATTCAGTGCGAGCTCTGGAATTTTCTGGATGCGGAACAGGTGGATGCGGAGCGTATGAAGACCGCGGAGAAAATGCTGAGGGATTTCCGCAGGCTTCTCAAGGAAGTGGATTGGCACTACATGGGTGGTGAGGACGTATTGCAGAGCATGTCCTGGATTCCCCAAGAGGTGAGTCAGAAGCTGAAGAGGGCACCGGTCCGCTCTGCCCCTGCGAAGGTGGCGGTACGGGCGGACAAGAAAGAGGAGTCGAAGAAGACAAAGCCGGCAGTGCGCAGATTGAAGAATTGAGGAGCGGAGCTTGCAGCTCATCCTCACCCTTCACTGATCCTCACGATCTTCACTTTCTCCTCTTTCGGAATGAGGACTTTCAGGATGCTGTCCTTCGAGAACGTCGCTTTTACTTTTTTTGGATCGATGATGACGGGGAGGGTGATGGATCTCTGGAAGTCCCCCCAGAAGCACTCCTGAAGATAGAACTGGTCTTTGGGAATATCATCCGCAGCAGTGCGGCGGCCGCGGATTGTGAGGACTTTTTCGTCCACCTCAATATCGATGTCCGAGAGCTTCACGCCCGCTATGGGTGCACGAATGATGTAGTAGTCTTCCAATTCAAAGATATCGACGGCGATCTGTCCGACGGAACTTCCCCCCCGCGCAGCAGCGGAATGGACGGAGGTGGAAGGCGCATCATCAGCGACATTTCCCACAACAGTGCCGTGTTCACTCTGGAACGCGCTGAAGATACCGTGGAATGGTGAAGGGGCCATTTCCATCAATCTTACCTGTGTACGTGGGTATTGCGCAAATTTAGATGTCCGCACTGCGGGTCTCCCCTATACTCGGCACAACGCAGTGACTCACCCATGACGACGTTTCATGCACTCATTCTCGGCACGGTGCAGGGACTTACGGAGTTCTTTCCGGTGTCGAGCACGGGTCACCTCATTCTCGCGCAGACGCTGCTCGGTATTCCTTCACATCCCAACGATGATCTCGCAATGATCATCCTCCTGCATGCCGGCACATTGCTTGCACTGCTTCTCTGTTACATGCAGACATGGTGGTCTCTTCTCACCGCTCCGTTGCGTGGAGACCGCCAACAAAGTCGTATGCTTCTGATGCTCATCATTGCTACCGTTCCCGTTGGAGTGGTTGGATTTTTCTTCAAGGATGTCATTGCGAATGCTGCCGAGTATTCCACGGTACTGGCGACGGAGTTCTTCATGAATGCGTGCATCCTCATTCTCGGTGAGGCAGCTGTGCATCCTGAGGGACGGCTCTCACGGTTTTTCCATCGCATCATTCACCGCTCTAGTACCATCAGCATTCCTGCGGCACTTGGCATCGGTATAGCGCAAGCACTGGCGCTTTCTCCAGCTCTTTCGCGTAGCGGTCTCACTATCACTGCAGGGAGGTTTGCGGGTCTCTCACGGCGTGAGGCTCTCGATTTCTCCTTTCTCATGGCGACACCCGCAATTGCGGGTGCAGTGACGTTGATGGCCGTCGATGTTCTGAACGGAGGTGTGCATCTTCCCGTGAGCAGTGTCAGTGCCGCCGGATTTGTCGCATCATTTCTCGCAAGTGTTTTTGCGATTCTGTTTCTGCGTGCATTTGTATCCCGTTATAGCTTGTCCTGGTTTGCAATTTATCTGTTTTTTCTTTCGGGGTTCATCATCATGTATTGATTTCTTAGCGATTGCCTGCGGAAAAAATACATTCGATACGCAATAATATTTTTACTTGCCTCTCCCGGCGCAGCCAGTACAATGCGACAACCTACAGTACGTATTTCCTCTTTCATCATGTCTACAGCCGTCCTGAAAAACACCATCCGCCGCCTGCGCTTTGAAAAATCCATGACGCAGGAGGAACTCGCGCTCAGGACGGGTGTCAGTCGCCAGACCATCATGAGCATCGAACGCGGCGATACGAATCCCTCCGTTCTCCTCGCATTCAAAATTTCCTCCGCGCTGGAAACGCCCATCACGGATGTGTTTGCGATGGAAGGAACGTTGGTTCCGGTCTGAGGGCGGGGTATTCGTGATCAGTGATCTGTGATCCGGAAGGTCTTTGAGGTGTCTTTTGAACGAATCACCCTTCGACAAGCTCAGGGCAAGCGAATCACGAATCCCGAATCACGGATCCCGAATCACGGATCACAAATCCCGGATCGTCAGCCTCATATCTTCCATCACAATCTGTGGCCGAATGCTGCCGTTCCATGTGTTCATACCTATACGCGCCACTACATCAATATTTTGGCATTTCTCTGCCAAACTCCCAAGATTGAACCCTATGCACGAGACTCCATCCATTACCCCCTGCAGGTGTGTACCGTCAGAGCCGACAGTTCGCGGCGCGGTGATGGAGACATTGCGCAGGAGGAATTTCGGTTCGGGGTTTCCCTGACCGAACGGTTCGAGGACAGAGATACGCCGTACGAAGTCCGGAGAAATATCCGTCGTCTGAATCTCTGCGTCGAGTGTGAGTGACGGCACCAGCATCTCTCTGGCAATACGTTGTTCGACATCTTCAAGTAGGGCCGATTCCAGAGCGTTGAGGTTGGATGATCTGAAAGTACATCCCGCTGCCTGCGCGTGACCGCCGAACCGCATGAGGAGATGAGCGCAGCGTCCCAGTGCTTCGGTGACGTTGTAGCATGCGGGACTGCGCAGAGAGGCCGTGCAGGTCTCTCCGGTGATCGTCGCAACCATACTCGGTCGCCCGTACGTTTCCGTTAGTTTTCCCGAGAGCAATCCCAGAAGACCGTGCGGGTACTGTGCGTCGGCTCGTACGATGAACGGGGGCGGCACTGTGCCGATGTCGCCTGTGATGTGCTCCAGGAACTGCGCGGTTTGTTCCTGTCTTTCGGTATTCAGCGCATCAAGCGTCGCGAGGTGTTCCCCGCCTTCCAGCAACGCGTGCAGTGCAATGACGGGGCTCTGCATCCTTCCTGCCGCATTGATGCGGGGTGCGATGCGGAAAGCAACATCTGTGCTGGAGAGCGGCTTGTCGGTCGAACGGCATCTGTCACGGAGGACCGCCAGCGGACCGGACCGGAGTGCATCCAGGGCGCGCAGACCGGCTGTGACAATGGTGCGGTTATCCCCCTTGAGCTCCACGAGGTCCGCGACCGTGCCGAGCATGGCGAGGGCGAGATCCGTTTGCATATCCTCCCAGTGACCGTTTTCCAATCCCGACAGCAATTTGAATACCACTCCCGCTCCGGAAGGATGTGGAACGGGGTGGCCGCAGAGTGCAGGGTGCAGCAGTGCGTATGCAGGCGGCAACTCCTCGGAGACGCGGTGGTGGTCGGTGACGATGGTCTCGATCCCGAGGTCCGCGAGCGCGGCGATTTCGTTGCTTGCGGTGATGCCGGTATCGCAGGTGATGAGGAGTGTCACATGCGCATTGCGCATCTCTTCCACGATGGCCATGGAGAGGCCATAGCCATCCTGTACGCGGTCCGGAAGGCGCACGAGGGGTTCAGTGCCGTTCCGTCTGAAAAACCGCACTAGCTGTGCAGCAGCCGTGATGCCGTCGCAGTCGTAATCCCCGAAGACAGCGATACGCTCACCGGAGGCAATTGCCCTGCGAATGCGCTCCACCGCTTTCGGCATGTCGTGGAAGACCTGCGGCGGAACCAGCCGGGGAATAGCATCACTCGGTGCGATGCCCCGTGATGCCGCGAGTGCAACGAGGATATCCTCCTCCGACTTCCGTGAAATGTCCGGAAGAATCCAACGCTTTCCCGTGAATGAAAGATGGCCGGAGGCGGTTGGTACCGTAGAAGACACGGACGCAGGGTACCACGTCTTTCTGTTCCCGATCGTGTCCTTGTTTTCCTGTCAGCCAGGTATTGATAAAAAGCCCGTACTGACGGGAAAAAGTCCGTTCCGCATCTCCATAGAACACTACGCACTCACCACCGTTTTGGCCTTCGAAGCGCGACGCATGGTCCAGAGGACCGAGCCTGCCATCGTCAGTGCGGTGATCACTGCTCCTGCGCCGCTCGGGGCGAGCGGATTCGCCGCGCCGTGCACGGACTGCGGGTATTCCATTACCTGATTCTGATTCACACGGGAGAGTAGGCGCATGGTGCGGAGCAGTTCCAGGTTTGCACTGTCGAGACCCTGCGTTCCGGGTGCGCTGCCGAATGTCGGTTGCCCCATCCACATTCCACCGTTACCCATCTGTACCGGGACAGCAAAAAATCCTGCAGGCCAACCTTGCGGCGCCGCGGCGGTACTGTCCTCTTCAGGCATGATCTCCTCTTCCGGAGCGGAGGGATGCTGCAGTGCAAATGCTGCCTCCTGTTCGCGCTCGCGCCGTGCAGCCGCCTCATCGGCCTGTTGCATGCTTCTGCCCATGGCATCACGTGCCGTCGGGGGAAGGTAGAGGTCGCGGTTCAGGAGAACTTCTTCGGGGTTCAGGTACGCAAGTGCAGATTGTGGCACCAGGACCAGGAGAGCCGTCAGGAGAACCTTCTTCAGAGTCATCGGATTATTATACAGGAATCGGGATTTTTGAGCAATGTGGCTGTTTTACTGCATTTCCCCTATTTCCCCTATTTCCCCATTTCCCCCATTTCCCCCATTTCCCCCATTTCCCCCATTTCCCTATTTCCCTCTTTCCCTCTTTCCCTCTTTAACAATCATCTCCTCCACCGACGACGCATAGGTACACTTCGTGGTCGTCCTGGATTCCGTCGCCGTCACTGTCCGCTGTCCGCGGGTTGTATTCGTTGAGATCCGGTTCGTAGACACCGTTGAGATTCTTGTCTTCCCCACGGAGGTCTTTGCCCTTGTTGATTTTACAGAGACCGTCGCAGAGGCCGTCCCGGTCGGTGTCCCAGACCATCACTTCTGTTTCACCCACATCGAAGCGGCCGTTCCGGTTCGAGTCTTCAATGCCGTCGATGATACCGTCGCCATCACTGTCGCGCTTCGTCGGGAAGCTGAAGAGACGGAAGACTTCGAGTGAGTCCGAGATGCCGTCTCCGTCCGTGTCGGCAATCAGGTCATCCGATCCGTGTCTGCGTTCCAGAGCAGAGTTTAAACCATCGTCATCGCGGTCGACGCCGACGGGAATCGCCTTTTCGGTCATGACGTAACATGACGTGCCACCCTCAAAAATTTCCAACTGGTGGCGTACCATCGACGCGGGCTTTCTCTGGGTCTGATCGAGATCATCCTGCGTGATATTCTTGAAAACGGAGAAAGTCCGGCGCTGTTCATTGGCCAGTTTTTTTCTCCGGTACTCACGTTCCGCTTCCGAGAGGAAGAGATCCCCCGGAAAGCCGCGTGTCGTGTTTGCTTTCGCTTCTGCATAGTTCTCCGGCAGGCAGTATCCCCAGTAGCGAATGGTGTCTCCGCTTCTGCCGAAGAGCACCCTGCGCGTGATGCGCTTCACATCGTCGGGTATATGAACGATGACGTTGCTGTCCGCGGGGATGGTGGTACCCGAAGCGACTTCTTCCGCTGTGATCGTGATCCACTTCGTCTGTCCTGTCGTATGCTTGGGGAGCAGTCTTCCCTCCATCGCTGCAGGATCGACGTAGGTCGGTCCGAAGGAGAACCCGTATGCCACGAGAGCAAGGGAGAGGCCTCCGAGAACGGTCGTCATATATTTCAGTGCCGTCCGCGTGTGATGACTTGTGAGCATCCCATAAGTATAGCACATTTTTGCCTCTGTTCCCATGCCCTTTCTGCCCTCCGCAATGCTATGATTCCGGCATCCATGGCCAAAGACTACTACCAAATTCTGGGTCTCTCCCGCGACGCTTCGGCTGCCGACATCAAGAAAGCGTACCGCGATTTGAGCAAGCAATGGCATCCCGATAAGCATAAGGGGGACAAGTCCGCCGAGGCGAAGTTCAAAGAGATCAATGAGGCATACGAAGCGCTGGGCAATCCCGACAAGAAAAGCAGATACGATCAGTTCGGTACGACCGGCGGCCCGCAGGGCGGAGGTTTTGGGGGGTTTGATTTTTCGGGATTTCAGAATGGAAATTTCGAAGGAGGTCTCGGCGACATCTTCGAATCATTTTTCGGCGGAGGGGGCGGAGGTGCGCGTCGCGGTGCGCGCAGCGAGCGCGGAAGAGATTTGCAGATTGGCGTGGCTGTCGAATTTTCGGACGCGGTCACCGGTGTCCGGAAAACCGTGACAGTCGAACGTCTTGTGGTGTGCAAGGAGTGTGACGGCAAGGGGTCCGCGAAGGGCACGCAGATGAAGACCTGCGAACGCTGCAAAGGCACGGGACAGATCACACGCACCGCACAGTCGTTTTTCGGCACCATACAGCAGTCTGTGTTGTGTGACCTCTGCAAGGGTGCCGGGAAGGTGCCGGAGAAACCCTGTGGCACCTGTGACGGTCAGGGCAGACGCCGCGAGAGCAGCGCGCTCACGCTCGATATTCCCGCGGGTATCGATGACGGACAGACGCTCCGCGTTACAGGACAGGGCGAGGCTGGCGTGCGCGGTGCACCCGCAGGAGATCTCTATGTGGAAATTTCCGTTCGCAGCGACAAACGATTTACGCGCGACGGCAGTGACATCAAAACAGACTTGCATGTGCGTGTCCCGGACGCCGCTCTCGGTACCGATGTCTCTGTCGAGACCGTCACGGGGAAGACGACACTGCGTGTTCCCGCAGGTACGCAGTCCGGTCAGGTGTTGCGCATCAAGGGGAAAGGGATGCCGGTGTTGAATTCATCGCGCTTCGGTGACCACTATGTGCGTGTCGTCGTCGACATTCCTGCAAAACTCTCGAGAGAGGAGAAGAAACTGATGGAGGAGTGGAGGAAGATGAAGTAAACCTCGTACACATCAAATATCCAAATTCCCCAGATCATCTCCTTTCTCCGGTTCCGCCATGACCGGTTTCATCTCCTCACCATCACTGCTCTTTTTCTGTTTCTTCAGCTTCAGGACGATCTGGCGGTAGTCCCCTTCTCCGATGCTCTCTGTTGTGAGATCGGCAAATTGCGGATCATTCGCGATGTGCAGGTGCACGATGCGGCGGAAGTATGGGCTCATCGGTGCAAGCGCGACACGGCTTCCCGTCCGACGCACGAAGTCGGCCTTCTGTTCGGCGATCTTCTTCACCTTGTCCTCCTGCATGGTGCGGTAGCCGTCGACGTCGACGACCAGAAACGGTGCTTTCTCCAGCTTGGCCTTTTCGCGGATGATCGACTTCAGCACATGCTGAATGGAGTTCAGCGTCTCACCGTGCCACCCGATGATGCGGCTGGGGTTGCTAGACTGGATCTCCACGCGGACCATATCCGCGTCGTCGCGCGTTTCGATGCCGTCGAAGGCAAGCTCCAACTGCGCAAGGAGCGATCCCAATATGTCTTTGATGAGTGCGTGATCCATATCTTGGCTGAGAGAATAGCGGAAATGTGTGATGAGGAGAATGGTTTGTTGGTTTTTAGTTTTTCGTTTATAGAAAAGACTGGTTTGTCACTTTTCAGTACACTAAACACCATAAACAAAAAACCTCCTGTTTAGGGAGGCTTTTTGATTGTCTTGAGAAGATCTCGTTTAGCGAACCGCGTCCTTGAGGGTCTTTCCTGCCTTGAAGGACGGAACTTTCATTGCCGGGATCGAAATCCTCTGGCTCGGGTTGCGGGGGTTCACACCCATGCGTGCTGCGCGCTTGGAAACCTTGAAGGTTCCGAAGCCCGTAATCGTCACGTTGTTGCCCTTCTTGAGTTCCTTGGTCACGAGTGTGACGAGGGACTCGAGCGCGTCAGAAGCTGCGCGCTTCGTGATGCCGGACGAGTCGGCAATGTGGTTGATGATATCCTGCTTGGACATAGGGATAGGGGGAAAAGAAGTATGTCACCTCCGAGTCTACGGTGGCCATGGGCTTACGCAAGCCAAAAATGAGCATATCATGGGGAAATTTCCGCAAGAACACCATAGGATTGGCTTCACGAAGCCATAAATTTATGAATAACAAAGATGAACACGTGGAAAGAATAGTATGCATCAGGCGAACAATTCATAAAAGTACGCAAGGGGAGAGTAGACAACACCCACTGCACTCTCTACCCTCTTATGCCATGCCTACACATCTCGTCGTTGTCGAAAGTCCAACGAAGGCCAAAACGATCAAGAAGTTCCTGGGAAAGGACTTCGAAGTGCAGGCGAGCATGGGCCACATTCGGGATCTTCCAAGCTCAGGTTTAGCGGTGGATATCGAGAGTGGTTTCGAGGCGGAATACGAAGTGCCGGAAGAGAAGCAGGCCACAGTGAAGGGGCTTCAGAAACTTTTGAAGGATGCCGACGACCTCTGGATCGCGACTGATGAAGACCGCGAAGGAGAGGCGATTGGATGGCACCTCACGAAGGCGCTGAAACTGAAAAAGGGTCAGACCATCAAGCGTATCATCTTCCACGAAATCACGAAGGCTGCAATCGATGAAGCGGTGAAGAACCCACGCGACATCGATGAAAACCTGGTCGAGGCCCAGCAGGCGCGTCGTATCCTCGACCGTCTCGTCGGCTACACCCTCTCCCCTTTCCTCTGGAAGAAGGTCTACCGTGGACTCTCTGCAGGACGCGTGCAATCTGTCGCAGTGCGCATCATTGTCGACCGTGAGCGCGAGATCCGCGCGTTTAAGTCGGAGGAGTACTGGACCATCGCATCCCTGCTGAAGACCTCCGATGGAAAAGAATTCACCGCCGAACTGCGCGCGAGAGACGGAAAGAAATTTGTCCCGGTCAGCAAAGAGGAAGCAGACGAGGTTGTTTCATCTTCGAGGGACGCCGACTGGTCAGTGGCATCGATCGATGAAAAAGAACTGAAGAAGAATCCCCCGCCGCCGTTCACCACCTCCACACTGCAGCAGGAGGCCGGCCGGAAGCTCGGGTTTTCCGTGAAGCAGACCATGGTTGTTGCGCAGCAGCTCTACGAAGGTATCAGCCTCGGCAAGGGCGAAGGGCAGACTGGTCTCATCACCTACATGCGTACGGACAGCGTGAACCTCAGTGAGAAGGCCCTGGAGGACATCAAGGGATCGATCGAAAAACTGTACGGCCGCGAATACGTCCTCAGCGAGGCCCGGAAGTACAAAACGAAGAGCAAGGGTGCGCAGGAAGCGCATGAAGCCATTCGCCCTGCCGAAGTGTGGCGCACGCCGGAGTCTCTCAAGGACATTCTCGATCATCAGCAACTCAAGCTCTACACACTGATCTGGAACCGCACCATGGCCACGCAGATGCCCCCAGCCGAGCTCAAGCGCGTCGGTGCGGACATCAAGGCAGCGTCATACACATTCCGCGCTACAGGGCAGACGGTGACCTTCGACGGGTACTACCGCGTGTACCGTGAAGGCACAGATGCTTCGACGGACTCACACAGAAAGAATGACGAAGAGGAGCCGCAGGAAGAGGAGAATGAAAAGCTTCTGCCCCCGCTCAAAGAGGGCGATCCCCTCTCCTGCCAGGAAGTGACTCCGGAACAGCACTTCACGAAGCCGCCTCCCCGCTACACGGAAGCGAGTCTCGTGAAGAAATTGGAAGAAGAAGGCATCGGCCGTCCGAGTACGTACGCCCCCACCATCAGTACCGTGCAGCAGCGCGGCTACATTCGCAAAGAGGGAAAGCAACTCATTCCGGAGGATATAGCATTCACAGTGACGGATTTGCTGACGGAACACTTTGGTTCCATCGTCGATCTCACCTTTACCGCGCAGATGGAGAGTAAGCTCGATGACATCGCGGAGGGCAAGGAAAAGCGTGTCGTATTTCTCCGTGGTTTCTACGGGCCGTTCAAAGAACTCATCGACGGAAAAACCAAAGAGATAAAGAAGGGAGATGTTCTCAAAGAACGCGTGCTCGGCAAGGATCCAAAATCAGGTCTCGACATCGTCGTTCTCACCGGACGCTTCGGTCCGTACGTTCAGATCGGTACACCTGCGGATGTGAAGAACGGTGTGATCAAAGGAAAACCCAAGAGCTCATCGCTCGGTGCAGGCATGGGTCGCGAGACAGTCACACTGGAACAGGCAATGGCACTCCTCAGTTTCCCCCGTCATCTGGACTTGAAGGACGGTGAGTCGGTGGAGGTACATCGCGGTCGTTTCGGACCGTATATCCGCTGGGGAACGGTGACGGTTTCCCTTCCGAAAGAGGCTGATCCCCTGACCCTGGATCTCGCTGCGGCGGAGGAGCTCATCGTCACGGCGAAGGAGCGCAAGAAGCGTGAGGCGGAACCTCTGAAAGTTCTCGGAAAGGATCCCGTCAGTGGCGGCGAAATTCTCGTGAAAGAGGGTCGCTATGGACCCTACATCACGGACGGTACAACGAATGTTTCCGTCCCGAAAAATAAGAGCCCTACGGACATCGATATCGTCACGGCTGCAGAGATGTTGGAGAAGAAAAGGCATGCCCCGAAACGGAAGGGTGGATGGGGTAAAAAGAAAAATGCTTAGCCGCACCCATTCCCTGGTGCGGTCTCCCCTGCGGGGACAGTAGATGGCAATATTTATTGCGCAATTCTTCCATGCCCGACGCACAAGATTGCAGGATCTACATCAACGTGAGATCGTCATCATCGCCGCTCGTTATTTCTGCGTCGAGGGACAATTCATCGTCGGTACCGGTGGTGTGTTTCGGTGATATGCAGTCGCATTGTTCGAGGGGCTTTCCGAAGTCAGGACAGTCCTTGGCCTGGCATGTTCCGGGGACGCCCGAAACACCTTCGCAACCGCCGTTACAAATGTAGTGAGTCATGTGTTGAGGGGGATGAGTATCCCATTGATACCACGTTCCATCCGGAAGCGCGAGGCGGGCTTTTCAATCGCTTACCGTAGCGGTGAGTAGGCATGATCATGGTCATGATCATCATCATGATCAGTGTTTGATCAGGCATGTGCGGTATGCACTATTCGGGTGATCATTGGACTGGTCTGACTATGGTCATGGACAGTGCATGATAATGATCACCGATCACACTCCTCAGAGGAGCAGGTGACGAGTCCATTTCACTTTTTATCTTTAACAAGGGCTCGAACGAATTCATTATCCTCCATTTCCGCAGTGGCACTTTTTTCGATGTGCATATGCATGCACTGATCATGATCATGGTCATCGATCACACTGTGACTTTTCTGTTCTGTCGACAGGAGTCATTTGCGATCATGCGCATGATCAGTATCATGATCACATGACTGATCACTCCTCCTCCAAAATCATCAAGGCGCTCCCCGCCGAGAGCGTCACGTTCCTCAGCATCAAGGAAGCTGCCGAACGATACAGCAAGGCCGAGATCACCATTCGCCGGTTCGTCCGCAACGCGGTACGACAGGAAAAGGGAACCGACCGGCAGGGGATTCATCCACTCCCCGCGGAAGCTGCGAAATTGAAGAAGGGAAAGAAGCCTTTTTCCTACACCATCAGCAGCGGCCTTCTCGAGAAGCATTTCGCCGACACGCAGACGAAAAAATCTGCCACAAAACAGACGGCATCCGACCCGTATCTCTCGCTCCTGGAGAGCACGAAGAACACTCTCGAACGGCAACTGCAGGTGAAGGATGATCAGATCAAACTCCTCAGTCAGGCGATCGATGATTTAAGCCAGCGCCAGCGTGAGACGAACATCCTCATGAAGGGTCTGCAGGAGCAGCTACTCCTCACCAGCGGTAAGGACAAAAAGCGATGGTGGCAGAGGTGGTAGGGGATATAGAATCCGGATATGTTGTTGCAACTCGGCGTCGCGATTCTCGTGTTCTGCTACGAGGCTCTGGTGCTCCTGGGGGCAGCCATGATTACGGGACGTTTGATTGGTGTGTGCATGGGTGAGAGTGTCCCGGAGAACCGCCGCTTACTGCTCGGCTTTGCGTTGTATCCGGCGCTCGTTACGTGGGGCGGTTTCCTGCTGCTCTGGCGCATCCCCTTCCTCACACAGGCGGCCGGTCTCCTCTGCGCCGCTTATGCTGTGTCGGGTCTTTGGAATGGCGCCCGACGCGCGACGTGGACTGGCAAGTACCCCTTTCTTAAGACACATTGCTAGGAATGAGGAATCGTGTCGTTTCGTAGCGTAGGG
>VGKZ01000009.1 GCA_016866815.1 Candidatus Peregrinibacteria bacterium
GGCCTTCCGCATTGGCATCGTACACATGTGACTGGAGCCACTCGTGCGTGGCGAAGTGGTTCCACGTGGGACAGGCCTGCAGGATATCGATGAAGGCGAAACCACGGTGCTTGATAGCCGCCTTCATGATGCGCGTCATCTGTTCAATGTCACCGGAGAAACTGCGTGCGACGAAGGTCGGCTCCAGCGAGAAGACGAAATCCATGCTGGGAAGCGTATGTTCGGGAATGCCGTTGGGAGAGCTGTCCATCTTCTGGCCCTGCCACGTCAGCGAACTCGCCTGTCCTTTGGTGAGTCCGTAGTTAGCATTGTTGTGGAGGACGAAGACAATCGGGTAATTACTGCGGATGGCGTGGACCAGGTGGCCGACACCTTCGGAGAAACTGGCGCCGTCACCGCCGAAGGCTATCACGGGCAACTTCGGATTCGCGAGCTTGGCACCCGCTGCAAAAGGAATAACACGGCCGTGCAGGCCGTGGAAACGGTATCCGAGAAGCTTGTCGCTGCCGTTGCCGCAACACCCGACATCGAAGCAGAGCAACACCTCATGCGGCGCAATGTTCAATTCCGACAGTGAGCGCTTGATCGCCGTCCATATGCCGTAGTCACCGCAGCCGTCGCACCACGTGCAGGGTGTGGACGTGTGATACGCCTGCATGAGTTTGGCCGTTGAGGAGTCGAGTGGAATGGACATACAGTGATGAGGGATTGGCATCGAGAGAGGATACGTAGCCGCGGGTTCCTAACCCGCGGACCGCTCACCAGGAGCGGTAATCGACAAAAACATACGAGTATTCATATTCGTGATTTCAACAGAGCAACCAGTTCATCGACGAAGAACGGACGCCCGTCGTACTTCAGAATGGTTTCTCTGAACCGCATGCCGCAGGTCTGGGTGATGAGTGAACCGAGTTGCGCATTGTGATTGCCTTCGACCAGGATCACTTTTTTGGCTTTGGAAGCCGCTTTTTGCAGCTCATCGGTCTTTAACGGCCAGAGATAGGTGTAGTGGAGATAAGCGGCTTTGAGCTTTGGGCTATGAGCTTTGAGTTCCTGAAGAGCATCCAGAATCACGCTCTTGTTGCTGCCCCAGCTTACAATCAGCACATCCAACTCTTTTCCTACGCCCAACGCCCTACCCCCTAACCCCAACACCTCCGGCTCAGGCAAAGCCTTCTTCAGCGCCTCCATCTTCTTCATCCTCTTCTCCATCTGCTCAACAGCGTTTTTTGACGATTCATCGACATCACCGCTCGCATTATGCTCATCGCCCTGCGCGCAATATGTCGCAGCCTTGGCTCCGGGAAGCCACCGCAAGCTGATGCCGTCTTTAGCTTTCGGATCGTAACGATCACCGGATTTCAGCTTCGCCAGTTTCTGTGGATCGGTGACAAGAAGTCCTCGATGCACCTTCGCCTTCTTCTGATCGTAGGGTTTCTGCGTGTAGATCGCCTCGGCAATTTGCTTGTCGGTCAGGATGATCACCGGTGTCTGGAATTTTTCCGCGTAGTTGAATGCTTCCGGCATGAGATCGAACGAATCCTTCCCGTCACTGACCGAGACTACGAGTCTGGCGAATTCTCCGTGCGCGGAACCGACAGCGAGAAGCAAATCACCCTGCGCTGTCCACGTGGGAAGTCCCGTTGCGGGACCCGGACGCTGCGCCAAAACGAACACCGAGGGATTTTCGATGATGCCATTGAGGGAAACTGTTTCGGTCATCAGATCGAAACCACCTCCGGAAGTTCCGGTCGCCGCGCGCGTTCCCATATGCATCGCTCCGCTCATCATCTGCGCCGCGGTAATCTCATCCTCCGCCTGTTTGATGACCAGACCCGTTTCGTTCTGTGTATCGGCCATGTATTCCAGAAGCGGTGAGCTCGGTGTCATGGGGTAGCCGACGTACATTCTGCAGCCCGCGTGCACCATACCCATACCCATGGCCTGGCTACCGGTAAGGAGCAAATGATCTTGCCATTGCTTATTTGGAGCCGGAAGCGAAACGGATGACTGGCCTGCCCCGCGAAGCCCGGAGGGCGAAGTGGGGTGGTCTGTGATAACCCACTTTGTAGCGACATCGATCGCGGCGTAGTTCATTGCGAGGAGTTTTTCGCCCTTATGGCCGAATTGCTCTTTCACGAGCGCTTTCAGTTCATCGGCTTTCCGTCCAAGAATCGCCCATACGACAGCGGTAATGAGCACGTTTCCAAGAATCGGTGGAGCTTTCAGATCCTTCAAAAATTTTTCATTCGGCATGTGGACCACCGAAATTTTCGCGGCATCCAACTGCTTCTGGATTGCGGGGGAAAATTTCCACTGCGGCGTCTGATGGAGGATCACACCACCCTTCTTCACATCCAGAGCATTCTGCTCAAGTCCGTGGTGATTGAAACACACGAGGACATCCACCTTGGTCTCCGTGCTCTCGACTTTCTCATTGCTGATATCGAGTTGAAAACTACTGTGGCCGCCTTTGATAAGCGACATATATTCGCGGTATCCGAATACGCAGTACCCCGCTCGCTTCAGCCCTTTTGCGCACATCTCCCCAACGGAGTTGACCCCCTGCCCCTGCGCGCCCGTTACTTTGAGGGAAATTCTCTGCATATATCGAATCACGAATAACGAATAACAAATAACAAATAACTTTATGACTTCTTCAAAAGCAAGGATACAAACCGATCACACCACTTACGAACCTTCTCCTCCTGCCCATACGGATCATTCACGACCGTCAGCGGATCCATGAACATGTCTGCGCCGTGATCAATCAGAAACATCCGCATGTGCTCCCCCGCCCGCGCCGTGTAGTAGTACCGTTCGTCGCCGAGTGCGATCACCGTGCAACGCTTTTTCTTGAGCTCGACGTCCTTCGCGCGCTTGCCGAGAAATTCGACCATGAAAGGATGCATTTGCCCTTCGACACCTCCCGTGTTCCAGCTGCCGCTGGCGAGAATCACAACATCGCTCTTCGTCATATCGTCGGGAGTGGCCTGCTCCGCACGCGTCAGAGTAACGGATACGTGTGCAGCGTTCTCCCGGAGATGAGCCGCGAGCACATTCACCACGTACTCCGTGTGACCGGAGCCCGTGGCGTAGATGATCTGAACCGTAGGCACGCCCACATTGTACATACCTACGATTGCGCTTCATAGATAAGTTCCCACAGATAAGCAGGCTTCTCTACCCCAACGGCAGGCAACAATGGAATGTATAGTATGCTTCACGCTGTCTGCTGCCCATCCGATGGAAGACTGGGAGAGGAATATCGCGATCGATCGTCTGGGGTCTCTGATTCCGACAATCACACAGAACCCGAACACCACTGAGTCGCAAAAACTCGATTCGATAGGACGTGTCGTGCAGGGGACAATCGATGACATCATGGATCATCCCATGCGCCCAAACCCCTTGCCAGTTCGTCCGTCCATCCTGCCGCCACACGACGACGTCACCATCGATAGACTCGCGCGCTTCCAACGCATACTGCGGAATGAACCGCCGAAATTGCGAGCACTCACACTGGAACGCCTCGAACACAACGAACTGCGCATACAACACGAGGAAAGGAGCGACTGATAGGCGCAATACAATCTCCGTTCACAAGATCTGTTGCCCCCTGTCTGCACTAGAGATCGTTGATGTTGACCTGAATAGATCCACCGTATCCGTTGGCTGTCTTCATCGTCGGATCGTACCGGACTTGAATTTTCTCCTGAGTGACGCTGACGGGAGTCAATGAACCCTTATCGAAAATAAAGATCTCATCGCCGCGGCGCTCGAGCAAAATCGCGGCCCGGGAAACGGAGTCGTCAAACTTGTTCACTTTCCCACGAACTTCAAGAGAGATTGGCTTCCGGAGGCTGCGATTGAATAATTGCGATTGCTCCAACGGCCTCCCAACGATGATCGATCCACCACTGTGAAGATCATACTCTTTACCATCAACATGCACGATGGTGGATGCGCCTCCATCGTTTGGATTCGGTTTCACATGCGCATGCACAGTGGAAGAAAGCCTGATATCCATGGGTGTTGCGGCGCTGAGTGAACTACGAATACCGGGTTCGGCGGATGGGTTCACCATATTCTTGCCATAGGGAAATCCCATGCGCAGAACGATGATACAATCCGCGGCGAACTTATCCGCCTTTTGGGCAAATTTTCCATCATTGCTGCACAAGAATTTTCCTACAAGTTCTTGCGCACGTTCTCCCCGAACCTCTCCCAGCCGCTGTACAGCGCCGGGAACGTTCCTTCTCATGTCCTGCAATGCACCGTCCAAAGCGCGGTACTCATCATAGGAAAGACCTGCCGCATCTTCCAATATTCCAATAACAAGCTGTTCATCCTCTGTCCTGTTGACCCCCTCCTCACACATGAGATTGGTAAGATCCACACGCAGCCCGTGTAAATGCTGCAAAAACCCGGGCTCTCCCTCGTTGCGTCCTTCAGGATCTTTGTCTTTGAGAGTGTCTGGAAGGTGTACCATGCAAAGTATAGTATACACTGTTCTGCTGTTTCTATCAACGCCCTACCAACGTTTATGTTGAAATCTCCCCATTCACACGAGCAGCCATGTTCTCTCTGTTGCGCTGCGCATTCAGAAGTATGTTGCCGTACCTGCGAACCTTGTCCACTTTATCGATGAGACATGGATCCTTACCCAATATCCCAAGTGCCCATTCCAATTCATCCTGTCCCGCACATGCAGTAATGAAGGGGTGTGGTTTTATCATCTTCCTACTCGAGGCGATTGCTGTCGCCATCGACCCAAAACGCTCCGCCAGATCTTGCAGCACCGGCAGTGCGTCGCATCCGGAAAACATATCGTGTACAACAGAGAATGCGAGAATCCTGTCGATGTGCGGGTCTGGCTTGCCGTTGGAAGCGGTCTCGCTCATAGCCGGCGCATTGTGGAGATTTCACGTATTGATGCAAGCGAATTGCGCGAAAAAGCAAAATGCGCTATACTGTGAGGAAGCCTATGGTTGAACGCATACCCTCACCGGAAAACCCGCAGTCATGGGACGAACTAACGTCTTTTATAGAAGGGAAGGATCCGAATGAACAGCTGATTTTCTGGTCCAGTATCAGCAGTATTGTGAGTAGAGCGGCGAGCATTGTCACTGCGGAAGAGAATGGACAAGATACTGGAGAATGGCGCCACCGGTCCATCGCCGACAGGGCAGGTGGAATTATGTATGCGCTTTCAAAGTGGGGCACATACAACCAAGCGGACGCATGGTTCAAAATTGTGTGTACACATCTCCGCATCGGCCTCACGGGCACAGTGACAAATACTGAAGCATATGAATCCATCGAAAAACGCGGACCCGCTCCTATAGCAGCGACGCAAAAGCTTGTGACAGAGAATATTGATCGAGTGCATCGTTTGCTTAAAGCGTAGGAGCATCTCGCTATGAGCCTCCTCTCCCCTGCCTCCATCGCCGTGATCGGTGCATCCGCCACCCCGGGGAAAGTGGGTCATGATATTCTCAAAAATCTCCTGGAGCAGGGATACAAGGGGACGGTGTTCCCCGTGAACCCGAAAGGCGGGGAAATATTGGGAAAGAAAGCATGCACATCGGTACAGGAGATCGGTGAAGCTGTCGACCTTGCAGTGATTGTCATTCCCGCGGCGGCAGTTCCCGGAGCACTGCTGGAATGCGCTGAGAAGAAGATCAGCAATATCGTGATCATCAGCGCAGGTTTTGGTGAAGTACACATAGAGGAAGGCGATGCTCTACAGAAAGAAGTCGTGCGTATCGCAAAGGAGAAGGAATTGAAGATCATCGGTCCGAACTGCCTCGGCATTCTGCGTCCTTCGATCGGCATGAATGCGTCGTTTGCAAAAGAGCTTCCTTCGGCAGGAACCGTCGCTCTCATCAGCCAGTCCGGCGCACTCGCGGTCGCCGTTATGGACGCTTCCATGGATCTCGGTATCGGCTACAGCTCGGTCATTTCCATCGGCAACAAAGCAGTGATGGATGAATGTGATTTCCTTGAACTCTGCGTTGCAGACAAAGACACGAAAGTCATCGGTCTTTACCTTGAGAGTATCCGCGACGGAAAACGGTTCCTGGCAACAGCCGCGAAGATCGCAGGGGAGAAATCCGTCGTCCTTCTGAAGGCGGGTGTGTCCGAGCAGGGAGGAAAGGCGGCAGCATCCCACACGGGTGCATTGGCCGGAAGTGATGCCGCCATCGACGCGGTCTGCGCGCAGACGGGAATTCATCGTGCGCACGACATGCAGGAGTTCCTTGATCTTCTGGAAGTCCTCAGTACGCAACCGGTACTCCGCACGGAACGTATCGCCGTGATCACCAATGCCGGAGGTCCGGGCATTCTTGCAACTGATGAGGCGGAAGCACTGAACCTTGCGTTACCCGCACTCTCCGTACGCACGCTCGAACCGATGAAAAAGGCTCTGCCGGCATCGGCAGGGACCGGAAACCCGATCGATGTGATCGGTGATGCCGACGCGGCACGCTTCGAAGCGGCACTGAAAGCAGCCGGCGAAGATGAAAACATCGACGGCATATGCGTACTGCTGACGCCGCAGGTGATGACGCCCTGTGACGACATCGCGAAGGCGATCGTCGCATGGAAGAAAAAGTACGGCCTCATGCCAGTCGTGACGAGCTTCATGGGCGACAAGAGCGTGCAGTCTTCGAGGGCAATCTTACAGAGCAACGGTATCCCGTCGTTCGACACCCCTGAGCGTGCAGTGAAAATGCTCGCAGCACTGCGCAAGCGAACTTCAAGCTCACAACTCACAGCTCACAGCTCCTCCGATACTTCGAAACGCAAAACAAAAGCCCAATCTATCCTTAGCGGCTACCAAGGCCTCATCCCCGAAGACGTCATCGGCCAACTCTTCGCGCACTACGGCATTCCCCTCCCCAAGCAGAAGATCGCACAGACGGAAGAAGACGCTGCGAGGATCGCACAGGAAATCGGATACCCGGTGATCGCCAAAATCAGCTCACCGCAGATCATCCACAAGACCGATGTCGGCGGCATTCGTGCACACCTTCTGACAGAGCGGGACGTCCGTGACGGTTTCAAAGCGATCATGAGCAATGTGAAGGAAAAAGCTCCGCATGCGGACATCCGCGGGGTGCTGATTCAGAAATTCCTCCCCGCTGGGAACGAATTTATCGTCGGCTCCACCCGCGACGCTTCGTTCGGGCACCTCGTCATGGTCGGCATGGGCGGCATTTACACGGAACTCCTCAACGACACGGCATTCCGCATCGCTCCGGTAATCGCAGAGGAAGGCTACCGCATGCTTTCGGACCTCACGGCCTGGAAAGTGCTCCTCGGTATGCGCGGTAAGGGTCAGAGCGACATCGACGGTCTTTGCAGAGTCATCGAAGCACTGTCGCAGATGGTGACCGACTGCCCGGAAATCACGGACATCGACATCAACCCCGTGATCGTCGGAGAGAGTGATGTGGCGATTGCGGACGCAAAAGTTGTGATCGGTTAATGTCACGACCATCGGCGATACTTCATGGTGTAGGGAATATCCATCGCGGAAAATCCCGCAAGTTCTTCGATAGCGCAGAACAGTGCATGGAACACGACGCAGAACGCCTTCGCCTGCTCGCGTACATGAGAATGACCGCTCTGCATTGCTCCGATCTGCTGATCGACCGTGCGAAAATACGCTCCATGGAAATGCTCGATGCCTGCCTTCTGTATCATTTTCACAGCCATCGGAAGATTCATCTCGATGACATCGTAGAGAAGATTGTATCGTTGATCACCGAGTCGGCGACGCACGGCATCATAGACGGCGGATTCCTCGAGATGCATGGGCAATTACAGTGAACGCTTGAAAACTAGATAGCACGCCTTGTGTACTGTTTGTTGTAGATACAGCAACCGCTGATCTGCTGAACATGTATTGTAGGTGGTCAGGGTAGTTGATGATTCAAGTATAGCGCCTGTGAAACGTAGTAGCTCCCTGACCATTCCGACATGCGCGAATAAAACGTTTTCCCAATTTTCTTCCATTTCTAGGAGTAATTCAACGGTGAACTCTGCGTACTCATGCATGTTCACATCTTCTGCGAATGTGATTTCAAAATTCGGGCTCTCAAAGTTCAGGAGGTTCTTTGCCTCAACGAGAACATGCTCTAGTGTTGGTGGCATAGCGGTAGATCCTAGGTTTTTTCCATGGAAATCCAAAGATATTGCGCTATGATTTTGCCGTTTTCACTCGTTTCCATCGAATCCCATGAAACTCAAGAAACTCTTTGATAGTGCTGTGCAACACGGAATCGACGCCGACCCCCGCACTCGCAAGGGCGTGGAGAAACTCCTCAAGAAACAGAAGGAGAGAATGAAGAAGCTCGATGAGAAGGAAAAGGAGTACTTCGACGAGGAACGAACGTGGAACCCCTACGCAGACACGCGCATTATCAACGGTTCCGGCGAGGAAGATGTGAAGACCTTGATGGTCGGTATCGACGGTGAAACCCAGGAAGTGCTGCTCGCAGATCGTCTCCGTGAAAAGGGTCACAAGATCGACTGTATGTTCATTCACCACCCCGAAGGTCGCGCTCTTGCAGATCTCGATAAGGTGATGCCCCTGCAGGTCGATCTTCTCGGTCTGCACGGTGTTCCTGTAAACCACTCCGAGGCACAGATTCGTCCGAGAATGGACAAGATCTGGAGGGCTATCCATGCCGATAACCTGTTTAGGACGGAGCGCGCTGCAGAACTCCTCGGGATCCCCGCATTCACCTGCCACACCGTGACGGATAACTTGGTGTGGAGATACATGGAGAAGCACATCTGCGCGAAGCAGTACGATGACCTTGGGGAGATCCTCAATGCGATCCTGGAGATGCCGGAATACAAGTACTATGCAAAGAAAGGAAACCCACCAATCATCGTCAATGGCAGCAAGTCTTCCCGCCCGGGAAAGATAGCAGCGACGGAATTCACGGGAGGAACCAATGGACCGGAGGAATTCCTGGAGAGCCAGAGCAGAGCCGGCATCGGTACCATTCTCTCAATGCACGTGACGGAGAAGACGCTTGAGGAAGCAAAGAAGCACAATGTGAACATGATCCAGTGTTCACACATGGCATCCGACGCTATTGGTATCAACCTGCTTCTCGATCTCCTCACAAAGGAAGAAAAGAACCTCCAGACAGTCGATGCCTCCGGCTTCGTCCGCGTGAAGAGGAAATGAGCATGTGGTCCGGTCTCTCTTGATTTTCACCGGTGCATTGCCTAGAGTCGCGCTCCAGTAGTCATTCTTTCCCCATACAATCCATGTCCGAAACGCAGCCTACTACAGACCTGACACCCGAGATGATCGCCCTCATGCAGGCAGATGCTGCACTGACACCTCCGGAGATGCTCGGCCTTGAGTGGTGGAAAGATCATGCAAACATGACCATAGAGCGCCTCAGAAGAGCGACAGCACACCCGAAGACAATCGCACCTGATGCTCAGTAACAACCCCATCTTGTCCTCCTCTTTTGCCATCATCGGCACAGCATGGCGTTTTTACAAGAAGCAACCGGTGCTGAATGCCGTGGCATTCTGGTTCTTCTTCGCCCCCAGCGCAGCATTGAGCGCTCTCGATGTATTTACGGAAACCAGTCAGGAATCTGTTTCCCCGTTTCCCATTGAGTATATCTCACTCATGAGTCCCGTCGCCATTGCCGTCGCCATCCCCGTCTCCATCGCCGTCATCTATCTGTCGCTCTGGGGACAGGCTTGTACTCTCGTCATCTGCCAGAGAATGATTAAAAGTCCTGCAGGAAGGAACAGGACATCTTTCGCAGCAGTACGGCAACAGGCACAGAAGTACATCTTCCTGCTCTTCGTCACCGAAGTCATCCGCACATGCAAGATGCTGCTCTGGGGACTCCTGCTGGTCGTTCCGGGAATTATCTACGGCATCCGGACCGCGTTCTACGACATTCTCATCATCAATGATGACGCTCCATACGGAAGGGAATCCCTCCGACGGAGCATGGCGCTGGTGACAGGGAGAACGTGGGAAATTCTCTGGAGAATGCTCGTGATGATGGCATGCGTGTTGCTGCCGGCAGGACTGATCGCCGGTGCCGTCGAAAAAGGTTTGACGCTCACCGATGATCGGTTGTTCATTCTCGGCGGGCTGATCTCTGATGCGATTGGTGCATATGCGGGTATGTTCTTCCTGGTATGCCTGATAGCGCTCTTCTCGGAACTGAAAAAAGCAGTCGCACCTATCGGTGTGACCCGTACACGGTGAAGCTCATGCAACCTGTGCCGTCCGCCGATGCGGAACGCGTCCATACCAGATGATGCATGCCGCAATGAGGCTACCGATGAGATTGGAGACCAGATCCAATCCGGTATTCACGTACCCTCCGACATTGTTATCGGGGATCCACATGACCGCGAGGAATTCAACGATTTCATTCCAGGCGCCGAGTCCGTTGCTTGCCAGTATCGCGATGACGAGCTCCAGAGGGTGCCGCAGATTGCGCGGCATGATGGACCGCAGCATCTGCCAACACACCCACGTACAGATGCCGAACCCGTAAAGGTGCATGACATGGTCATATTTGAGAACGTACGGAATGAGCCATAAGTTGTAGAGTACCGGCTTCGCTCCCGCATCAATCGGCCAGACGGGCGACACCGTGAGAAGGCCGCCGAGTAAGTGGAAAAGTCCCCAGACGCTGAGCAACCAGAGAACACCCTGCGTGAACCGCACCCTGGCATGCAGTGTCAGAACTGCAAGCCCGAGAAGCAGGATAACGGCGATATAGAGAATGAATTCCCAGTTTTCAATCTGCAATGCAAACATGCTCCCGATCGCCAGATACGAGAGAGTAAAGAGTGTCACATACCAAAGTTCATTGCGCACAGTGAAAAGAGACATGCAATGTTTATACGCAATCTGGCAGTATTTCTCAAGAGCAGGCCTGCTTCACGATGCTCTCAAACACCTTCGGCTCGTGGATCGCAAGCTCCGAGAGCGCCTTCCGGTCGAGGCCGATGTTCTTCTTCTTCATGCCATTGATAAACCTCGAATACGTGAATCCCTGTGCTCGGACTGCGGCATTCAAACGGACAATCCAGAGCGAACGGAAATCACGCTTCTTCAATCTGCGATCACGGTAGGCGTTGCGGCCGGCCTTCATCATGGCCTCCTGTCCTTTCTTCACTGTGGTGCTGCGCATGCCACGATAGCCCTTATTGAGCTTCTTGAGCTTCTTGTGACGTGCATGCCGGGCTACACCTGTTTTTGTACGCATGTATGCTGAGTGGAATCAAAGTACGGATTCAGAGGTACGGAAGCATACCGATAATCTTCTTGTGCTCGGTGCCGTCAGCAATCACTGTGCGATCCAAACGCTTCTGGCGCTTGCTCTTCTGCATGAGAAGGTGGTTACGGCTGTGACGCTTGAAGGCGATACGACCGCTTCCGGTGCGCCGGATGCGCTTTTTGGCGCCGCTGTGGGATTTCTGCTTCGGCATCGGGTGGAGTGTAGCGATAAAAAGAGGGCATTCAAGCTTTTCAATGGGAAAAGAGTGAATCCAACAAGGGGCAAACGGCTGCCCAAGAACCCAAGAACCCAACAACCCAACAACCCAACAACCCAACAGCTCAAGAACTCATCCCCCCCTCTTCCCCCGTACGACAACACTGAACATATTCCCCTGAGCCCGTATTTCCTGCTCGATCTCAGCAACGTCCATAAGGCTATCCACGACGCCGAGGAGCTTCTGGCGTGCGTAATCCTTGTTCGTCATTTCACGCCCGCGGAGACGGACAACGAGTTTGACCAGGTGCCGTTCGGCGAGGAACTCGCGCGCGCGGTCGGCAACACGTTCCAGGTCGTGCTGCTCCGTTCGGAAACCGAACCGCAGCATTTTCACTTCGGTCTGCTTGTTGTGGGATTTCTGCTTCTGCTCCTTCTTTTTTAGTTGGTACATGAACCGTCCGAAATCCGTGATCTTCACGACGGGAGGAACCGCCTTCGGGGAAATCTCAATAAGATCCATCTCCTGCGCTTTCGCACGCGCCAATGCCTCCTCCGATGTGAGCGTTTCTGTGTTCTCTCCGTCCACGAGAAGAACCTTCGGCGCTCGTATTTCTTCATTGATACGCGGACGCTTTTCTTTGCGGAAGGATGCGATGTTGGAACGGCGTTTCTGCAAGCGAAAATAAGAGGCAGGCTTTAATCTAAGCGGTAAAGTTCCGCTGCGCAAGCCATTACTGCATTAGTTTGGCGCTGTGAAGACCGTGAACTGCAGACCGATGCGGTGCCACTTTGGCGCGGATCCGGGACGAAGACTGACGGTATCGACCGTCATGATCTGGAGAGGCCAGAGCTTGTAACGAACAAGCACACCGCCGAGATCGCTTGAGAGAAGTTCCTGTGCCTCCCGGAGAAGAGATGAGCGGATAGCAGCATGGAACGTATTCAGGAATGCAGGCGTAGAAAATGAACGCAGCAACTGGTCTTCATAGAGCTTCGGATTCTCCGCGAAATCCTGCAACTGCACAGAGAGAAACTCTTCCAATGCAATGATGCCGGCAGGATTCTCCGTTTCCACAGCCTGCAGGAGAAGCGCACGTTCCTGTTCAGAAAGAGCGTCGCCGACGGTCATAAGGCCAGCGAGACGGATGAGGAGCAGAACGGAACGCATGGCATCTTCATGCGCGATAAATTCCAGACTCACTGTTTGGGCACGCAATCCGTTCCCTTTGTCGACCGCGTCTCCCATCACAATATCGGACATTTCCGTCAGCGTACCTTCCCGTCCATACACTTCTCTGACGACATCGAATACTGCCATCAACCGACCGAGGTCTGTCTGTTCAGGCAGAGCGAATATGCGGATGTGCTCCTCCGGAGATCCCACGATTGTCGCCGCATGCAATTCAGTGAGTTCCGTTTGCTCCTGCAAGAGAGCGAGTCGGCGTTCGAGTTGAGGAATTTCACTGACAATCGGGACAGAGACATCGCGAACACGACTGATGGTGTTCACATGCAGCACCATGAGCAGTGCCGCAATACTCAGGAGGCCCGCACCACTGAGATAGCAGAGGACAGGATGCAACTGGAGAGCGGAGAATACTGGGAATTTCACTGCTGCAAAAGGGTGAGGCGGATGATGAATGGCGAAGAAAAATTACCCTCACCGTCGTCCACACGGGTAAAGCGTGAGCTCTCGACAGAGGCAACGAATGGAATGGTGCGTAGTGCATCGACGAATTCTGCCAGTACTGTCATGGAGCGTGGCCCGACATTGTGCACATCGCCCCGGATCTCCGCCGTTTCGGAATCGATATCGTAAGTGAACAACGAAAATGCAACGACATTCTTGGCATCGGGAACGATTCCCTGCGCGATGCGGCTCACCTCTCTGCGTATATCCTGCAGACGTATTTTCCGCTCCTTTAGATGCAGAAGCTGCACGTACAACGTGTCATCGGCTGTGAAGAGTTCTCCATTGCGGTCTTTCTCCAATGAGGAGATCTGCGCACGCAAATCATGCTCATATTCTTCAAGATCGGAAACGCTTCGTTTCTGGCCTCCGACTTCGATGTGCGTCAACTCCGGAACAAGGAGTGTCCAGGAGAGAAGGAGTAAACCGAAGAGCGCAGCGGCAAACAGGAAGAACGGAAATGCCGCACGACGCAGAATCTCGCTGAGAGACCGGCGTTCCACCGTCCGGGGCATGGAAAGGGTATTCATGTGTTTTTCTAGATATTATAGCTCAAAAACCGTGTTTTAGCCACGCTCAGGAAGACGCAAAATTACCGTTCCAGGCCAAATTCCAGTATACTGTCCTCTGTCATTCTCATCCTCTCACCCCTTCCTCCGTGGAAGAACTCTTAAGTAAACTTCGGGAGCTGAAGTCCGCGCTCAACACGGGGAAGGACTCTCTTTGAGGAAAAAGGGATACCCAACACCATCGACGAACTGACACGGGAGACGCAATCGCCCAATATTTGGAATGATCAGAAACGGGCGAACGAGATTTTCGGGAAGCTGAAAGCACTGCGGAAACAATGGGAACCGGTCGATGCTCTGTCCAGGGAAGTAAACGATCTATGCGAACTGGCTGAGGCATCTGCCGAGAACGATGTGCAGGTCATCGAAGAAGAATATGAAAAACTCCTGAAGCGATGGCAGGCGCTGGAAACGCAGATCTACCTCGGCGGTGAATTCGACCCGAATAACTGCTATCTGACCATCAGCGGCGGTGCCGGCGGCACGGAAGCACAGGACTGGGCGGGCATCTTGATGCGCATGTATCTGCGGTACTGCGAGCGCATGGAATGGAAAGCCGAAATTCTCGAGAAAACCGACGGGCAGGAAGCCGGCATCAAGTCCGCAACGATCTACGTGCAGGGACCCATGGCATACGGATACATGAAATGTGAAAAAGGAACGCACCGTCTCGTTCGCCTCTCCCCCTTCAACGCAAAGAACTTGCGACAGACGAGCTTCGCGCTCGTGGAGGTACTGCCGGAAATCACGGAAACCGCGGAAGTGGAAATCAACCCGAATGATCTCCGGATCGATACATTCAGAAGCGGAGGTGCAGGCGGCCAGAACGTCAACAAAGTGGAGAGTGCCATCCGCATCACGCACATACCGACAAACATCGTGGTGGCATGCCAGAATGAACGGTCACAGTTGCAGAACCGTGCGCAGGCCATGAACTTGCTCCGTGCCAAACTGCTGGAAAAGAAGCGCGAGGAGGAAGAGGAGACGAAGAAAGAGCTGAAAGGCGCAACACAGAGCGCAAGCTTCGGGCAACAGATCCGAAGCTACGTCCTGCACCCGTACCAGATGGTGAAAGACCTTCGCACAGACGCGGAGACCAGTAATACGACCGGCGTACTCGACGGGGATATTCAGATGTTCATCGATGCAGAGTTGAAACGGGGGCACTAACCGCACGCCATCCCCCATATGTCATCCCTCGATACGATCAATTTTGTGTCAAGCTGAGTGATTTTGCGAAGCGCAGCGAAGCAAAATTGTATCGAAGCACACAAAATCGATCACTCGGGATGACAGATCTACTGCTTATTTTTTGTAATACGAACGAAGCATGATGGCAATCAAGTTCAAAAAAGGCCCCCATAGGGGACCATTTTTGATAGCGAACTAAACGAGGATCACAAATCCTCCGGGCGGACGGTCTTGCGGCCGTTAGCCTTGGCGCGGTTGCACGCCGTGGCTACTGCGCCTTCGAGGTGCTTGGACAGAGCGTCAGCGAGATCGCCGGACGACATCATGCCATGCTTCTTCACAAGCTCTTTGAGCTTGGATGCGACAACGTAACTCATGGGACGTTGAGGGAAGGAAATAAGACGAGAGGAATTGTACGCACCGCGCTGGCAACCCTGCAAGCCTATTTTGCTCAAATCTCTGCAATATCTTGCGTCAAATGGCAATTGACATATGCAATTCTCGTACGAGAATATGGGGAAAGCCTCATGAAGTATTTCAAGTTTTTCAGCTAATGAAAGGTAAAAAACAATATCCAAACTTGAATGGAAAATCATGCTGCGTTCAAAGGGGGAATGCACCACGCAAAACCTAAAAATTGACTAAAAATTAATTATATAATATAATATCATTTATGCAGGAGAGCGCATTTGAGTTCCATCCCTCGGCGAAATCCCCTCCTCCGGCAGAACAACGTGAGAGGAAAGAAGGAGAACAACCTCTGGATCCCGACAGAGAAGATCAATTGCTGGCAATCTCTGCGACACTGAAACTCGGGGGGCTATGAAGCGGATACTCTCCATGAACGTATTCATAATCTCGGTCTGCGAATGACCGATATCGCACAGGAAGCCTGTGACGCAAAGGGGCAACAGGCACAGGAATTGATTCGCGCATCTTTGAAGGTGCACGAAGCCCGGGCAGCGCACATTCGCGAACGTACCCCTGCATCGCGCGCAACACTACGAATCGCCATCGACGATTTGCAGGAAATTATCGAGAATCACACAGGGAAGACAAAACATAAAGAGAAATAATAAAACATCGAAGGCATGTAGCGCTAGAATCTGTCAGACGGAGAGATGGCCGAGTGGTTGAAGGCGCACGACTCGAAATCGTGTAAACCCCCAAAGGGTTTCGAGGGTTCGAATCCCTCTCTCTCCGCCATCCGGCTTCGCTCCACAGGAGCTTCGCCGCGATAGGCTGCGACATCAACGCAGAAGTTGGATGAAGACGGCCCTCGCCGCCAGCCAACCTATGCAAAGTCTAGCGAATTGGTTGTAGGCTAGTATACTGGGTGTATATGCAAATTAGTATTCTGTTCTTCCTTCTCTACATTGCTGCTGTTGCAGTGATTGGCTGGTTTGCATCGAGAAAGGAAACGGAAGAGGGATTCATGATTGCCGACCGCAAAGTTGCAGGATTGCAACTAGCAGCAACAATGAGTGCAGGATTCTTTGATGGTGCAACGCTTTCGATCTATCTCGCTTACATCTACCGGTTCGGCTTTTCGGCCATCTGGCTCTTCATCGGCTTAGGATTGGGACTGTTTGCACTGCGGCGATTTGCAACACGCATCAAACAGAAGGCTGATGAGCTCCGCGTGTACACGATGCCAGAATATTTCTTCCGTACTATCGGGAGCCGAAGCGGATTAGCGTATTCCGTTGTTTTGATCATCGCATTCTTCTGTTTCTTAGTGGTGAATTTGATCGTGAGCGGACAGGTTCTCTCGACGATCTTCCCTTTGCCGTATGCCTTATCGGTTGCCATTGGCGGCGGCGTGATCATGATGTATCTCCTGCTAGCTGGCTTCAAGGCAGTAGTACGAACGGACGTGTTTCAATTCCTGATCATGATATTCATGACGGTATCCGTTGCTGCTTACTTCTTTGGCAAAACCACTATTCCAACTACTGATCTGCAACTCGTTGGAAGAATGGACGCAGGAACACTTATTGGCTTCCTTGTGATCGGCGTGTTCGCCATCATGGTTCAACCCGATCTCTGGCAGCGAATTTTTGCTGCACGTGATGTGACAACAATGAAGCGAGGCCTCATGTACGGCGGATTCATTCTCCCCCTTCTCGCTCTAATCTTAAGCGTCATTGGACTCGTTACAAAACAACTACTACCTGACATTGTCCCAGAGAATGCGCTTGTAGCAGGATTCTCTTCATTGCTCCCAATTGGCTTCAAGGAGCTCGGCATGGTACTACTCTACGCAGTTACCTTATCTTCTTCTGACACTCTGGCTTTCGTAGTGTCATCAATATTCACTCGTGATCTTCAGCATAGAACACGCCGTTTCAGCGAGACATCCATGCGCCAAATGACGCGTTTCTTCATTGCACTTTTCATCGCAATTGCCGTCATTATTGGAATCATCTACCAAGATATAATCACATTAGGTCTTTCACTTGCGAGCCTTAGCCTTGCACTCTTCCCACCAACCTTTGCATCGCTCTTTTGGAAACTGTCCGACCGTGCCGTGGCATGGAGTGTCGGACTTGCTGCTTTGAGCGTTGTACCGCAACTGGTGACTAGTACACTCACACCAGAAACTTCGGTCATCCCCTTACCTGTATCACTTGTTGCTCTCTTGATATCTCAAGGGTTCGTTAGCTGGAAACGGAGGCGAGGGACTGCGCAGATTGCCTGACTCGCATTACATAGTGAGTAGCACTGGTAGGTTGCACAGGGTTATAGTGATATTGCCTGTAAGAAACGGTTCAATTGCCCCATTACGAGTTCGGGATAGCGAACCAACGCAGAAGTTGGATGAAGAGCAACAGAGCGACGCAGGAGCCGGGGTACCATCTCGGTTTCTTCGGTTTCTTCGGTTTCCTTGCTATCCTCCCACTATGCATTTCCCCGAAGACATCAAAGACAAATACCTGGCGATCGCTGCGCAGGTCGGACTGAAGGCCGAAGACGTGGAAGAGCACTTCACGGCAGGCGGGGGTCACGGAGGACAGAAAGTGAATAAATCCCAGAACTGCGTGGAGCTTACGCACAAACCAACGGGTACTACCGTCCGGTTCCACCAGCACCGCGGACTGCACCGCAACCGGGTGGAAGCATGGCAACTGCTCATCTTGAAAATCCAGGAACAGATCCTCGGTGATAAATCCAAACTCGGTCAGGAGAAACACAAGATCGAAAAGCAGAAGCAGCGCCGCTCACGAAGAAGCAAGCAGAAGATGCTGGAGGAAAAGAGACGAGAATCGGAGGTAAAGGAATTCCGAAAGCCGGTGGAAGAGGAAAGTTATTAGTTTTTGGTTTGTAGTTTTTGGAAAACATCCATCCATAAACCAAAAACCATACACGAGAAACAATCAAATACTCTTCCCCGCTTGCATCCTCTTACTCAATGTACGCAGATACGCTGCAGAAACACGCATCGTCTTGTAGGTTCCCGTTGCAGGGTCAAAAACGCGCTTCTTCTGGAGATTGATCTTCCAGGTGCGGCGTGTGTGACGCATGGAGTGGCTCCGGGTATTGCCGTGAGCCGTCTTTCTGCCTGTTTTGGAGCACGTGCGTGACATGTCCCGGAAAGGGTACGGATGAGAGGGGTTGCGGTCAATGAATTTGATGGAAGATTCTGGATGATAATCCTTCTTTGGTTTCCCTGGTTTCTTCGGTTTCCTGGCCTGTCCTGAACAATGCCAAAAAGGTATCCTTTCAGGCGATGCTCCCCTATCTCTCCCCGACAACCATCATCGCAATTCTGATCGCGGTTGCCGTCCATGAATGGGCGCACGGTTTCGCCGCATATAGACTCGGCGATCCGACGGCGAAGGACCTTGGCAGACTGACACTCAATCCTGTCGCCCACCTGGATCCCATCGGAACGCTGCTCTTCCTCTTCGTTGGTTTCGGCTGGGGCAAGCCCGTGCCGGTGGATCCTCGCTACTTCAGGAACTATCGCCGAGACGGTGCCATCACCGCATTTGCAGGTCCATTGAGCAATCTCATCCTCGCATTTGGCTCCTTCGCTCTGGCGAAGGTCATCGGCATCGCGCCGGAAGTTCTCGGCGCTTCGGGCGTTCTCCTTGCGCCGGATAACCAGCCACTGATCCTGAATTTCATGAGTGAGTTGCTCGGCGACATGGTTCTCATTAATCTTGTTCTGATGGCATTCAACTTGCTCCCTGTCGCACCACTCGACGGTTCAAAAGTTGTGCAACTCTGGGTGCCAGTACGCTACGACGACATGTACGAGGACTACCTGCAGAAAGGTCCATGGATCCTCCTGGCACTCATCGTCGCAGGTCATGCGTTCCACCTGCCGATTCTCTCGTGGTGGATCAGCATCATCCTCACACCCATGCTTTCCCTCATGCATTCCCTGCTCTAGATGTAT
>VGKZ01000010.1 GCA_016866815.1 Candidatus Peregrinibacteria bacterium
CATTCCTACAACACCGACCGTATCCACACCGCGCTCAGGATGCCACCGCAGACGTTTACCCTACGCTACGAAACGACACGATTCCTCATTCCTAGCAATGTGTCTTAAGAAAGGGGTACTTGCCACTCTCTACCTGCTCATTCTGCATGACAGGAAGCTCTTTGAGAGCTGTATAACAATCAATTGGTTCCCCTATAACGCAGTTCGTAACAACAAGTCTTCGACTCAGGTTCATGACAAGCCACCCACGCAAAAAGTCAGAAGGTATTACCCTTCCAACTTTTGCTGTTTCCTCAAGCAACCGATGCTTCTGCAGCTTCCGCTTCCGGGACCTCCGTTGCTTTGTCCCTTGGGCTCAGCAGGCTCATGTTCTCGACGACCACTTCCGTCTTGAACATCTTCACGTTGTTCTCAGGGTTTTCCCAACTCTGCGTCTTCGAGTATCCCTCGATGTAGACGGGCTTACCCTTCTTCACGTACTTGCCGGAGAACTCCGCAAGCTTCCCGAAGCTCACGACGTTGTGGAACTCTGCAACGGTTTGCTTCTTGCCGCCTTTGTCTTTCCAGCAGCGGTTCGTTGCGAGACCGAATGTACAGACCGTCTGCTTACCGTCGGTCGCTTTGACCTCCGGGTCCCGGGTGACGTTCCCGAGGAGAATGATTTTATTCACGGACTTCATAAAAAATAGGGAGTAAAAAATAGAAGAAAGAGCGGCCTACTATCATAGGTAGTGGACAGATTCTCTGAAGGCATCCGTGAACAGGTGTTCTCTATTCATAGGGTATTTTTGTCTATGTACAGCCAAAACTTTAGGTTCCATTCCATGATGGAACGCCGTGGTCGGACTTACGGATTCAGGAGGACCGGTATCCGCACTTCTGCATCGTTCTCCGGCAATCCCGAAGGATTATCCTTTTTCAGCACCAGCGTTCCCTTGCCGGAGGCCTCTGCAGGAACGGTGATATCCGCATGAAACGGCACGAAGTCTTCGGTCATCCACTCTCCGTCGGCCTGCGCTGGCAGCGAGAGCAGTTCCATGCCGCTGGCATCAAGAAGCTGCACGGGGAATGACGCTTCGAAGTACCACGTTCCGCGGGCTTGCCCGGTGATTTGAACGTTGCCCGTGAGTGTGTCTCCCGGTTTCGGAAATGTCACTTCGATGCGCGGATCTGTTACCGGAGCTGCCGCTTCCTCTGTCGACGGTGCCGCGACTTTCGGGGCGCATGCGGTCAGCAGGAGGACACAAGAAACAGCAAAGGTACGTGCAGACATAGAAAAAAAGAAAAATGTACGGATGAATTGTACAGCGAGCGGATCTCGAAGAGCAGCCATTTTTTTCGGTTGTGGCCTGGAAGTCGGCAGTCATGCGTGTTTGGCTTCCCCTTTTCAAGGTCATGTCATTTTTTGAAGAGCAGATGCCATTCCGGCACACCCGAGTCCTCGGTGAAGTCCACCTCCATGGCTATGCTCTCCATCCCGTGCGCAGCGAAGTGCTGGGCATAGTCATCATTCGTAATCCCTTTCGTGTCATTCTTGCGCACATCATCCGGATTTTCCGTATCGGACCAGCTTGGTGCCGCGGGGTCGAACACCCAGAGCGATACATACTGCCGTGCGACGCGTGCCAATTCCCCGATGCTCTGCATGGCTTGCTCCTTTGTGAGGTATTGGAACATGTCGCAGCAGATCACCACATCAAATGACCGGTCCTTCTGTGGCAGTGCGAACGATTCACCGAAGCCCATCCACTCTTTTGCGGGTGAAGTTTCCAGACAGTGTGCCGATACTTCGGTTCCGAATGCCTGAAAACCGCGTTTGCGGAGATCGAGGATCGTTCCACCCATGCCGCATCCAACATCCAGGAATGTCCATGATGCTTCAGGCCGTATCAGTGTGAAGAGCGGGTCGATGATGTTCTCCCGTGCGATGTCTTCGTGCCATTCTTCATAGCCTTCATACCCGTCGGTCGAGTAATAGCGCTTGTCGAACCGGTCATAGCGTTTGCTCTTCTGCGGCATGCGTACTTCACAGTATGATGACGGTACACATTTGTCGATATGGAATCCCGCATCGAGTCCGACATCACCGTTTGCAAGGCGCTCTGGGATCGTTTCAGTCCAAAGCAGACGCTGTCGGATGTGTGGGAGTACCGTTTTCCATTTTACGAAGCTTTTGGATTCCCGCTGCACTTTGTCGTTGTATCCGACGAAGGAGAAGACACGGGGCTGCTGCCGCTCTGGCATCAGACGGAAAGGAAAAAGTATTGCTGGTTCGGAGATCTGGATGACGAATGCGATTGGCAGGAAGATGCGCAGTTCTGGGGAGACCCGAAGGCTCTTCTCACCGCTGCTCCTTCACCCCTGCGACTCGGTTGTCTCACGCCGGAGGCCGCTGCTTCCATCGAAGGTGCCCGCGAAATGGAACCGAAGTGTGTTCTGTCGCTTGCAGGCTTCGCATCATCGGAGGATTACCTTATGAGCATCCCGAAGAAGCTGCGTAGCAACCTGCGGGGTGACAGAAACCGGATGCAGGCGCAGGGGATGACGATCATCGAAGACCGTTTTGAGGATTTCAAAACACTGGTTGCCCTGAATACCGCTGCATTTGAAGATTCTCCCTTTCACGAGCAGCGCCTCGTATCGGTGTGTGAAACGATAGTTGCTGTCGGCAGAGGTTCTGCGCCATACCGCTCGCGCATGCTGACGGCAGAGGTCGGGGGAAAGATCGCTGCGGTCGATTGCATGTTCCTTTTCGGTTCCACGTGCTACGACATGCTCTGCGGAAGCGACACGGGAAGTTTTTCCGGCGTTGGCAATGCCATGCAGCTTCAGGACATCGACGATGCTATCAGGCAAGGTATGACAGTAGTCGACTTTGCGGAAGCGGACTATGACGCACCCAAGCTGAAGCTGTATCCGGCAAGGAAACAGTATGTGTATGAGCGGGCTTGAGTTAGTCTGCTCCGCGATGCTCTCTATCCAAGACATTCCAGGCAAAGGAAGAGGAGTATGTACCGATGCTCCCATCGCGAAGGATGCCATCGTGGAGGTGTGTCCCGCGATCATTCTCTCTCATGAGGACGTCCTCGCTGTGCGCGATACCGTGATCTATGAATACACCTTCGATTACGATGATCACGGTGGGCGTGAGTGCTTGCCGTGCGGGTTCGGCATGCTCTACAACCACAGTGCAACGCCGAATATCGAATGGGATACAGACCTCGAACGTCAGGCAATCGTGTTCACGGCACTACGTGACATCAAAGTGGGTGAGGAACTGTGTCACAACTACTGGCCGGAGGCAGAAGTGCTGTTTGATGACAGAGGAAGGTGGAGGGAGCGACTGGAAAAGATGTAGGTATTGAGATAGTGAGTTCCTCACCGATCACACACGTACGTTACTTCTGTTTCTTCCGTTCATGTTCCTTCAGAAACTTCTTCCGCAGGCGGATGTTCTTCGGTGTTACTTCGACAAGTTCATCATCAGCAACGTATTCCAGTGCTTGCTCCAGTGTCATTGGCTGAATCGGCGTCAGTGTCATTGCTTCATCAGTGCCGGAGGCGCGCATGTTCGTCAGCTTTTTGTTCTTGATCGGGTTCACCGTCATATCTTCGGATTTGCTGGATTCGCCGATGATCATGCCTTCGTACACGGATGTCTGCGGTACGACGAACAGCCTGCCGCGATCCTGCAGATTCCACAGGGAGAATGCCATCGTCTCGCCGGCGATCATCGAAATCATGGAACCGCGCGTGCGACCGGGGATTTCACCTTTCTCCGGTTCAAAACGCAGGAAGGAGTGATTGAGAATGCCCTCGCCACGGGTTTCGATGATGAAATCACCGCGGAAACCGAGTAGTCCGCGCGTCGGTACGATGAATTCCATGCGCGATTGCCCGTTGATCGTTTTCATATCCATCATTTCCCCCCGCCGGCGTCCGAGCATGGTAATGACGGCTCCGGAGAATTCCTCCGGCACATCGACGATCACATGCTCCATCGGCTCCTGAACAACGCCGTCGATTTCACGGAAGATCACCTGAGGGCGGGACACCTGAAGCTCAAATCCTTCACGGCGCATGTTCTCGATGAGCACACTCAGGTGCAGTTCACCGCGCCCGGAGACTTTGAATCCCTCCGTTCCATCGAGGGTTTCGATGTGCAGACCGACGTTCGTTTCACGTTCATGCTCCAGACGGTCGCGGATGTGGCGGGTGGTGAGCATCGTTCCTTCCTTTCCTGCAAAAGGGGAGTTATTGACGATGAAGTTCATGCTGATTGTCGGCGGATCGATCGTGATTGCCGGCAGCGGCTCCGCATCTACGTTGCTGGAGATGGTTTCTCCGACGTAGATGTCCGCAATACCTGCGATGGTGACGATATCGCCGGCAAGAGCCTCTTTTACCTCATCTTTCTTCAGGCCATTGGAGATCGTAATTTTGCTGATGCGTCCTTTTCTCTTCTCTCCTGTTGGCGTAAGCACCGTGATGTCCTGTCCGACGATTGCTTTTCCTTCGAACACACGGCCGATACCCTGACGACCGACGTAGTCGTCGTATGCGAGACTGCTCACCTGCATGCGGAACGGTTTTTCGATCGGCTGCGGAGTCGGAGGCACGTGCGTCATGATCGTCTCAAACAGCGGCGTGAGGTCTGTACTCTGATCCTCGAGTTTTTTCTTTGCGATGCCTTCGCGAGCGACGGCAAAGACGTAGGGGAATTCCAATTGCTCGTTGCTGGCACCGAGTGCGACGAAGAGATCGAACACCATGTCCACTGCCTCAAGTGGAGTCGCAGCGGGCTTGTCGATTTTATTGATGATGACGATCGGTTTGATGCCCATCTGCAGAGATTTCTTGAGCACGAACTTGGTCTGCGGCATCGGGCCTTCCTGTGCATCGACGAGAAGGAGAACGCAGTCGACCATGCCGAGGATACGCTCCACTTCGCTGCCGAAGTCGGCGTGACCGGGGGTATCAACGATATTGATCTTTGTTCCTTTGTAGGTGATCGACGTATTCTTCGCATAGATCGTGATGCCGCGCTCACGTTCCTGATCGTTGCTGTCCATCGCCAGTTCCTGCACCTCTTCATGCGCGTTGTAGGCTCCACCTTGTTTCAGGAGGGCGTCCACGAGCGTCGTCTTGCCGTGGTCGACGTGCGCGATAATGGCGATGTTGCGGATATCCATGAATATGGCTTTTTGAAGCCAAGAGAGTCTACAGGATATTCGTGGAGAGTCTACTGAGAAGAGCCAGAAGATCCAGTTCCTCTGAATCCTCTAAGTCCTCTGGATCCTCATTACTCCACCCAAAGGAGCATACTCTTTAAATAGTCTGCCTCCGGGTGGAAAATACTCACAGGATGATCGAACGCCTGACGGTGGCGGTGAAGGATCTTGATGGAGCGATTGGCCTGCCGGGCGGCGTGGAAGACGATCGTCTGGAAGATCTCATGGTCGATCTGATACGAACAGGAGCAGGTCAGCAGCATCCCTCCGGCAGGTAACGCCTGCATAGCCATGCGGTTCATGTCCGTGTAGGCGCGCTTTGCCTGATCCAGATCACTGCTGCGTTTTGCAAATGCAGGGGGATCCAGAATGATGAAGTCGTATGTTCGCGGCATGGGTGCGCGACGGAGGAAATTGAAGACATCCTCCGCATATGCTGTGAAACTTCCGTCACCGACGTCATTGATCTTCATATGCTCCTTCGCGCGTTCGAGAGCTGCAGCGTCGTAGTCCACGGCATCGGCTGCCACAGCACCGCCCATGAGAGCGGAGAGCGAGAAGCCGCCGACGTAGCTGCAGCAGTCCAGGACGGTCCGTCCTGCGGAAAGTTGACGAACCAGTGAACGCATCTCACGTTGGTCGATGAAGAGGCCGGTCTTCTGACCTCCTTCGAGATCAATCTTGAACTTCAGACCACGCTCGCGCACTTCCACCGTCGGCTCTCCTTTTCCAAGGCTAGGGCCGGCAAGCCACCCTTCCCTGTTTTCCAGTCCCTCCTTCTTCCGTGCGGGGCTCGAGGACTTTTCATACAGAGCAGTGAGCTTCGTGATGTCGTGCAATGTGTCGCAGATCCAGCCGCTCAGGCGATCCATACCGAGTGTCGTCAACTGCACGACGAGCGTGTCGTTATACCGGTCGACGATCAACCCGGGGATGCCGTCACCTTCGGCATTGATCAGGCGGTAAGCGGTGGTGTCTTCCTTCGCGAAGAATGTTCCACGCATCGCTATGGCGTTTTCCATGTTGATGCGCAGGACATCAAGAGGGTCTTTGTCCTTCTGGAAGGAGATAGCGCGTCCTGCGATATATGCTTGCGTGTTCAGAGTCGCGAAACAGAGGAATGTTCCGTCGCTGGCCTGCACCTCAACGATCGATCCGTCCTCCGTCTTCGGATAGACCGCCACGGCGTTCTTATAGATCGCGTGGTGGCGGTTCTTCAGGTGAATTTCCCTGTCGGGCCGGAGAAGGAGAACGGGGTATTTTTGCGCCATTGGTAGATGTTCTTATGATGCCTGTATTTGAGGGGGTTGTCTCCTTCTTCTCACTTTCTTTTGTCTACGCGACAAAAGAAAGATGACAAAGAAAAGCGCACCCGCCGCCAGTACCCCTCCACCCGGCCCTGGGCCTCCTCACCGGCTCCTCCAAGGATTCGGAGCCGCTTCGTCGGCACGAGAACAGGGCCTTCCCCTTCACCCCCGTGCCTGCACGCCGTAGTGCTTTGATGTTGATTCAGAAAAGCGTTCCGGCACGCAGGCGTGGCGGCGGAACCTTCCCAGGATGCACACCATGAAATGAGAATGGGAGGGCGCCTCGCTTCTTCCGCAAAATGTGGCGCGGGGGGCGGAGGGGGCCATTTTGCGCGGGGTACCCGGCGTAGCCGGGTCGTTTTCTTTGCGTACTTTCTTTTGGTGGAAGCAAAAGAAAGTACGAACAGGCGGATAAATGACAGTCTCAGTAAAGAAACTTTTTGCTATCCTATACCCATGACCAACGGCGAAATCGCGGCAGTATTCGAGAGAATTGCGCTGATACTGGATCTCAAAGGTGACGAAAACCCCTTCCGTGTTCGTGCGTATGCACGTGCGGCGGAAACGATTGCGAACATGAGCAAGAGTCTGCGGACAATCTATGAAGAGGGAGAGCTGCCCGCGCTGCGTGCAATCCCCGGTATCGGGGAAGATCTGTCGTTGAAAATCGAAGAGATGGTGAAGACGGGAAAGCTCGGGTATCTCGCGACCATCGAGAAGAAAGTACCGAAGGGACTTCTCGAAGTACTGGAAATCGAAGGGATGGGTCCGAAGAAAACGAAGTTCGTCTGGCAGAAGTTCAAAGTACAGTCGATTGCCGATCTCCAGAAACTTGCGGAGTCCGGCAAGCTTGAAGATCTCAAAGGGTGGGGCGAGAAATCCGTTGCCAATATTCTGCGGGGTATCGAACAGCGTGCGAAAGTGAGCGGGAGACTACCGTTGCCTGTTGCAGCGCCACTCGTTGAGGAATTGCTGGATGCTTTACGTAAAAGCGGTCTTTGCGAGAAGGTCGAAGCGGCGGGGAGTTTCCGTCGCAAGCGCGAGTCGGTCGGTGACATCGATATTCTCGTGACGAGCAGGAAGCCGCAGGAAGTCATGGATGTGTTCTGCAGTCTCCCGCAGGTCGAGAGCGTCACTGCGAAGGGCGATACGAAATCGACGGTGTTCCTGAAGGCGGGACTGGATGCGGATCTGCGGGTCGTCGATCCCAAAGCGTTCGGTGCGGCACTGCTCTATTTCACGGGGAGCAAGGATCACAATGTCCATATCCGCCGGATCGGTATTGCGAAGGGACTGACCCTCAATGAGTACGGGCTTTCGAAGGGTACTGCAGCACGCAAGGGGGCACTCGTCGCCGCCGAAACCGAAGAAGCCGTTTACAAAGCCATCGGTCTTCCGCATATTCCGCCGGAGTTACGGGAGGACCGCGGTGAAATCGAAGCGGCACAACAGAACAAGCTTCCCCGGTTGATCACTGAAAAGGATATTCAGGGTGACTTGCACATGCATACGAACTTCAGCGATGGCGCGGCTTCGCCGGAGCAGATGGTCGCTGCGGCGAAGAAGAAAGGTCTCTCCTATATAGCGATCACGGATCATGCGTCCGCGATGGGCATGGTGAGGGGAATGAAGAAGACGGGAAACAGCTTCAGGCAGTATCTGCACATGATGAGAGCGTTGCGCGATGCAGAGAAGGGGATACGTATTTTCATTGGTGCGGAGGTGGACATTGAGGCGGACGGGTCACTCTATCTTCCCGATGACATGTTGAGGGAATTGGATTGGGTCGTCGCTTCCGTCCACGGGCAATTCCATCAATCACTCGAAGAGACAACGTCACGTCTGATCCGTGCTCTGCAGAATCCCTATGTGCATGTGCTTGGTCATCCCACTGCACGTCTTCTCGGGAAGCGCGAAGGTATCACTTTCGATATCGATACTGTCCTGAAGGCGGCGAAAGCGCATGGCAAAGCCGTGGAATTGAATACGTCCTTCGAGCGTCTCGATTTGCCCGATACGCATCTCAAGCGTGCGAAAGAGATCGGTGTGCGCATCAGTATGGGGTCCGACGCGCATGCATTGGAAGGTATCGATCATCGTTTTGGAATTTTTCAGGCCAGACGCGGATGGTTGGAAAAGGGCGATGTTCTGAATGCGCTTTCACAAAAGGAGATGGAGCGGTATTGTTCTCGACGAAAATAGCGAATGGCTTCCGAGGTACAGACAACACCGCGCCGAAAATTTCTCTTCGTTTCCTACGACGGAACTGCGACAGACCTTGCGTGGACGGTGAGCAAAGAGGGTAACGATGTGAAGTTCTACATGGAGCTGGAGAGTTCAAGAGAGATCGGCGATGGTTTCTTCCCGCTCGTTGATAAATGGGAAAAACACATCAACTGGGCGGATGTCATTGTCTTTGATCACATCGGGTCCGGTTTCACAGCGAAAGAATTACGCGACCGCGGCAAGTTGGTCATAGGCGGTACGCCGTATTCCGATCAGTTAGAGCACGACAGAGCCTTCGGACAGGAGGAACTGAAGCGTCATGGGGTGCGCATCCTTCCATTCCAAACCTTTTCATCGTTCCCCGAAGCTATTGCTTACGTTCAGGCAAACCCTTCGTACTACGTTGTAAAGCCGTCGGGTCATGCGCAGAATCTCAAGCAGCTCCTGTACGTAGGTCAGGAAGAAGACGGAAGCGATGTGATTCGCATGCTCGGTGCCTACGAGAAATCGTGGGCCGATGACATCGATGTTTTCCAGTTGCAGAAGCGTGTGACGGGTGTGGAGGTGGCAGTGTGCGGATTTTTCAACGGCAAAAAATTTCTCTCTCCTATCTTTGTGAGCTTCGAACACAAGAAACTCTTCCCGGGAGACCTGGGTGTATCGACAGGGGAAATGGGTACCAGCGCTTTCTGGTCCAATACAAGCCCTATTTTCGATGCGACACTCAAGAAAATGGAGGAGACACTCGCCGCAGAGAAATACGTAGGCCCCATCGACATCAACAGCATCGTCAACAGTAACGGTATCTATCCGCTCGAATTCACCTGTAGATTCGGATATCCCGAAATCCAAATCCAGCAGGAAGGAATTTTGGAGCCCATGGGAGAACTGCTGTACAAGCTAGCGAAGGGAGAGGACTTCACCATACGTACGAAGCGCGGGTATCAGGTGTGCGCACTGCTCGTGGTGCCTCCATTCCCATTTAATGATCCCAAAACATTCGAGTCGTTTTCAGAAGATGCAGTAGTCGTCTTTAAGAAACAGATGAAAGACGGAGTGCACATCGCTGACCTTCGTGAGTTCAACGGTGAATGGTTGATTGCGGGGGAGGAAGGTATCGCACTTATTATTTCGGGTTCCGGCAGTACCATGAGTGAAGCACAGAAGCAGATGTATTCCCGCATTGGCAACGTCCAAATCAGCAACATGTACTACCGGACGGATATCGGAAGCCGCTGGATGGAGGATAGCGATAAGCTGAGGGCATGGAATTATTTGTAGGAAGTAGTGAGTAGGAAGTAGTCGGTAGACATTGAAAAAATCGGAGATCCAGTATGCAGAGGATTCTCCGATTTCTTCGATGACCCGAGAGGCTTACTCTTCCTCGTATTCGATCGGGAAGTAGTTCGGAACGAACTCTTCGCCGTTGATCACGGATTCGAGACAGCGCGTGTAGCGGTCCCGTGTGTAGCCTGCACACTCCGGTACCGTGTTGCGTGTGCGCGTCCTAGCACCGCGGACGGTGCCCGATGTGCGAGCAGCACTGTGCATGTTCTGGAGCCGTCTGGCTGCCATTTCCATGCGCGAGAGCCTGCGCGGAGGAGTCGAGCGCGTGACTATTCCTCCTTCGTCACCGACGGTGCCGTCGGTGCTGCGGAAACGCAGATAACCGTCTGCACGGTAGGGACTGTCCATCTCCTGGACTGCATCGGAGTTCGGGTCATATTGGGAGACGGTTTGGGCGCTCTGACCGGAGCCTGCACCCACAACCATACCCATGAGCAACCCGAGAGCGCCGACAACGTACAACTGGCGATTTGCCATAGGGAAAATGAGGAAAGAAATAAATTGTGTTTGATGTTATTATAACATAAATTAGTATATTTAGCAATATTAAGAGAATGCCTGTATTTAGGTGCTTATTGGTGTTATTTTGGTATCGATGCTCCTGGATATCCTTGTCGGTTTGCTGGTTTTGCTCGTGGGAGCCATTGCCATGACCGGCGTTTTTTACTGCTTCACGATGGTTCCGTACGTTCCCACGTCGTCCAAGGTGTCACGGCAAATGGTTGATTTTGCGGGGCTGAAGGGTGGAGAGACCGTTTACGATCTCGGTGCGGGAGATGCCCGTCTGTTGATTGAAGCGAAGAGAGTGCACCGGGGCATCACAGCGAAGGGGTATGAGATTTCACCGGTTGTGTATCTGCTGGGGCTGTACCACGTTCGTCGGTCCAAACTGCCCATTCATTTTTCCTTCGGAAATTTTTTCCACCGGGACGTCTCTGACGCCGATTGTATTTTCCTGTATCTCATGCCGGAGGTCATGGGAAAGCTGGCAGAGAAATTCGATCGGGAGCTCAAGCCGGGAACGAAGGTGATCTCCAACGTTTTCCGTTTCAAGGATCGCTCGCCGGTGGGGACACGTGAAGTGGAGTGGATCTCCGGAAAGCGCAAATTATGGATGTATGAGTGGCCGGCGAAGTCATCCTAATGCCCTGGAGATCATGGAATTGCGGCAAGCGGAATATTTGCCAGTAGGTGCGTGACGGTGATGATCCACTGCAGGCAGCACCACACCCCGGCTGCGACCAGTCTTCCGCCTGTTTGCGTGATGGTGCTGACAAGAACCGCGATGCTTCCAAGGAGCATGGCCGGCGGGATCATCGGAGCGGCGAGGACATTGGCGACGGGTGCGATGAGCGAGACGCGGTGAAACAGAATCATGGTGAGCGGTAACGTTGCGATTTGCGCTGCGATGGTTGCCTGCAGGGATTCCCGCATGCCGAGCATATCCGGTATCCGCTCCATCGGTTTCTTCAGAAAGGGCGAGAGTTCCAGAAGTCCGAGGACCGAGAGGAAGGACAACTGAAACCCCGCGTCGTACCACAGATATTTCGGGTTCCATGCCACCATGATGGCCAGTGTCCAGAGAAGGGCCAGCCGAATGTCCCGTGTCCTGCCGCAGTGAATGGCGAAGAGCCCGAGTGTTCCCATGATGGCTGCGCGCACGACGGCAGCGCTCGCGCCGACGAATACGGTGAACACGGCGATGGCGCACACTGCAGGGAGAAGCCGAAAGCGAATCGGCAGCCAGAAGAGCACACTCATGATGATGGCCGTGACGATGGTGATGTTGTACCCCGAAATCGCGATGATGTGCGTGAGTCCGGTCGTCGCAAAATCCGCTGTCAGTGTTTCGGGTATTCCCCTGCGTGATCCCGTCAGCAGTCCTGCAAGAAAAGAAGCATGCGGTTCGGGAAGCAGCATATTGATGCGGTCTTCGATGGTTTCTTTCAGTGCGAAGAGGCCACGGCGCAGTCGCATTGTCGCAGGCAGCATGTCGCAGCGGTCTGCGGCCGGTCGCAGGCTTCTTCCGTCGAGAATACTTTCGATGTGGTGACGGCTGAGGTATTTGTCATAGGCGAAGTCTTCGAACCGTTCGGGTTTTTTCAGCGTACCGAAGACTTCCACCCTGTCTCCGTATTGAAATTGCATCCGTCTGCTCCTGTCGGTCACCAGCACTCGACCGCGGAGCGTGCGCTGCACGGTGCCGTTGTCCTGTCGGAGAGATTCTACGGCTACTGTGTACTTTGTCTGCATCGGCCTCCGGTCGGGTTCGTCTCGGATGACACCGGTCAGAGTGACGTTCTCTCCCGTTGCGTACCAGTCTGCGGTATTCGGCGACGGAACGTGCGTGGTCCGGGCAACAGCGGCAAGTCCGAGTGTGATACCCGATACGATGACGAAGACCGTCATGAGAAATTTCCTGCGGAGCAGCATGGCGAGTGCACTGAGACCCATGACCGCGAACAGTATTCCCCACAGTAAGGGGGGATACACCGCATGCTGCCACCATTGCAGTACGAGCACCGCAACGGTGAAGGTGCCGAGCAGGAGAAAGGAAATCCGCGAAGGTGCCACAGGTCCTAGCCTGCCCCTATGCCCGTGCAATCGCGATCCACTCGGCAATCGTCAATGTTTCGGGGCGCCGGGAAGGGTCTATGGAAGCCGCTTCCAGCCGTTCCATGCCTCCAGGGAACGTTGAGAAACTGTTGCGGAGCATTTTGCGTTTCATGGTGAATCCTCTCTTCACCAATTTGAGTACTTCGTCGATGGTTTCGGCGTCAGCTACGGGGTTTGGGAAACAATCGATGTGGATGACCGCGGAATCCACTGCTGGTGGAGGGAGAAACGCCTTCGGAGGAACATTCACAATCTTTTTCGGTGTACCGAAGAGTCCCACGACGATGGTGAGCATCCCGGTTTTCTCCGTGTCGCAGATTTTGTCTGCAACTTCACGCTGAATGAGCAGCGTCATCGACGTTGGATGTATCTTTGATTCCAGGAACACGTGTCGCAGCAGCGGAGAGGTAATGTGATAGGGGATATTCGCGACAATCTTGTACGGATGATCAGGCATCGGAACGTTCAGTGCGTTACCTTGAATGACATTGAAGGTATAGGTACCGGGCTTCGGTCCTTCGGCGTCGATGTATTTTCTGAGCAGGGGAATGAGTCGTTCGTCGAGCTCGATGGAGGTGACGTTCTTCGTTGCCTTCAGAAGTTCCACAGTGAGGACGCCGATGCCGGGACCGATTTCGATGACGTGATCGTCCGGTTGAATCTTCGCCGCTTCAACGATTTTTTCGAGTACGGTGTCATCGGCCAGGAAATGCTGCCCGAGATTCGTATTGAGCTTCAGGCCGTGGCGCTTCAGGAACAGGGAGATATCCGGCATGGGAGAATCATACGGTATTTTCCTGCTCCCGTTCTTGACCATTCCTCGTTTTCCTCTACGATCAGCCTATTTTGAAAGCTCTGAGCCTTGCCTTCGGCTTCTTCTGGTTCTCCTTTACTGCGGGAACGGAGTCGTTGCGTCTAAGCTGAAAACACTACTTCAGAAGCAAGGCCCCGCTCCCTAGCGAGGTCGGTTTTTTACGTTTCCCCCTTCGAACTATGCATACCATCACATCCCCTTACTCATCCGCAGAATCTTCCCATCGTTCCTACGCACCTCACGTGCTGGACCCCCGCGCACATTACTCCTTCATTGCGAATCTCAGTCGTGATGTCTGGACAGAAGACCGAGGTGCATATCTCCAGATGTGCTGTATATCTCCCGATGATGCTGTAGTAGTTGCATCCGCGGAATACGATACGGCGAACTTCGGTGAAATCGTTCTCTCCCCCGATCTGGTGCAGTGCAATTGTTCTGCACTTTCGCGCGCACTGAGCTGTTTTTCCTGATGGGTACCGTAAGGCGTTTTTCGTATCTTTACTCCCCCCACTTCCATGTCTGTTTCCAAGCTCACATCACCGGCAGCAACAAACAGTCAGTTACGTCCTGACTGCATAGTACTTCCTACTATCGAAGGAATGAACGAAATCGAACGCGCGATGCTGCACATGGTTCTCCTCCAGTCGGAGAGCGGTATAGTGCTTCAGACAAATCATCTGTACGAGCGTCATGTCCAAGGAGGCGTTGTCACCGATATTCACGAATGTGCAGATGCTCTCTCTAAGATGAAAACAAAGGAGCGCGAGATTGCGATTGCGCATCTTCTGCGGAGTCTTCGTCATGAAGCTTCGGAAATTTTGTAAAACGGTTTGCTCTTTGTCACCACCGTACTGCTCCTCGTTCTCTTGTCCTCGCATCAAAGCTCTGAATTGACTTACATAGCAAAGGTGGTACATTGCCGCTGATGTCCCGTCAGGTCATGCCGCAGGCTTTCCTCCCGACGCCGCCGATGGCGGGGGAGCCTGTTGTATGTTCCTGATCTGAAGAAGAAACGGAACGTAGCACGCTCTCCCACGCTGAGGAGGCGTTTGTGTTTCGTTCCCTCATTCACCCATGGATTCCCGACACGACAAAACGACGACCAATGCTTCGGAAGCATCTTCTGACAGAGATCCCCATGTTTCAGAATTCGATGCCGATCTTTCCGGAGAAGCAGAGCGCCTGCGATTCGATATTGCTGCTCTGCTCGCCAAGGGTGAGACGGGCGCCGGCCTCTTTGCTGAATTCTGCGCATCTCGTTCCATCTGCACGTCGGAAGGAGAGAATCTGACTGACGCTGCGATCAGAACATTCCTCGGTATCGCAAAATACCGAACCCGGAATAAATTTCGGTCAGCTCTGACGAAAGCTATTGGAAAAATACATAGAAAGAATATCTGATTTTTGGCTTGGAATTGCCATTATTCTGTATAATTGCTCTTCCATGCACCGTCTCCTAGCCGTCATCATTGTCTTTGCATTCTGTGTGCCGTTGGCATCCTCAGCGGCATACACCGAAGTTCCTCCGTTCTCGGCCACGCAGTTCGCGCGGCAACGGGGGGTCTTCCGCTGGTACCGCGGCTGCTGGTGGAGAGTGGTGGACCCGAATGTGTACCTGTTCTGCAACAACGACGGCACTGTCTATCTCCTTCTCCCCGACGGTACGCTCAAGCGGATTCTGCGTGAAGATGCCGAGAAGATCGGACTCGATGACAGCGGTTCCCGGTACTTCGATCCCGTGCGCACACAGGAAGATCTGCGTCGCGTTTCGTACCGGTATACGGTGCCACCGCAATCCGTACTGACCCGGTTTCGCAATGGATCATCCTATGCCGGCGCAACGTCCGGCGGTACCTACGGTTCGACGGGAGGAGGGCAGGGAACGGGTGTAACCAGCTATGGAGGAGGCGGATACTTCGGCGGTGCTTACGGAGGAAGTGACGGTGGTGGTACCGGAGTCTTCCAGTCCAGTGGAACGTATGGTGGATCGTACGGCGGTACGTATGGTGGAGGATCGTATGGAGGCAGCAGCGGATTCTACGGCGGTACATACGGTGGAGGCGGATCGTACGGAGGCGGAGGTTCCACATCGGGCGGTGGTGGGACATCGGGTTCATTTGGAGGATCTTTCGGCGGAACGAGCGGCGGTGGCGGAACATCCGGAACGACCGGGGGCGGCTCCGGTGGATCGTCGGGTGGCGGTTCTACGGATGATTTTCTGAACAGGCCCCTGAATATCGCCTGTTCCAGCCGGGATGACATCATCGACGGAGGTGTGTTCGGGCCCATACCGTGCACATGGTTTCCGGGTGTCTTCGGTCCCGTGCCGGAGTATTAGAATGAGCTATAAGTCTGTTTGTCAGTGTCACGTTCAAGTCTCATTCATGTATACTACTGCTCCATGATGGGCGTACTCACAACACTTTTTCTCATGCCTGCGGTCGTACTGGCACTCAACTATGACACGACGCATTTGCCATACTCGGATGCCCCTGCAGACCTTCCGACATCGATTGCCATCAGCACGCTTACGAAACTGGGGATTATTGAAGGGTTTGCGGACGGAACGGTGCGTGCGGATGCCCCCTTGAATCGTGCAGAGTTTCTGAAGATCGTCATGGGTCTTCTGCCTCCGGATAAGCGCAAATATGCCAGTCGTTGTTTCCCCGATGTGGAAGCGAATATCTGGTATTCAGAACCGGTGTGCCGTGCGAAGGAATTCAAGATTATCAGTGGGAATGCCGTTGCGGGCGTGCCGGAGAGTCAGTGGCTCTTCGAGCCGACGCGTCCGGTGCGCTACGAGGAAGCACTCAAGATTCTCGCGAGGATCTACGGCGTACCTCTCGTCGAAGCACCGTCGGGTGAGTGGTACGAGACCTATCTCAAAACTGCGCAGAAACTGAAGGTCGGTCTCTACGACTCGACTCCCGGTTCGTGGCTGACGCGCGGACAGATGGCCAGAGTGACCGTTGCCTTCACTGCCTACGCAAAAGGAGAACTGGATGCCCTTCGTGCTGCGGAGAATCCGCAGAGCAGTTCTTCTCCCTCCTCACGAACATCCTCTTCCCGTTTTGCATCTTCAGTTTCCCCGGTTTCGTCAAATTCTTCCATTGCTACCTCTTCTTCCCTTGCCACCTACGATCCGTTCATCAATGACACCGGCGTCGGTGATTCGGTTCTCGTTCTCGGGAAAGTGACTCCAGTGCTGGGCGCTTCGAAGCTTTTCAGTAACAGCGAAGGCATTTTGGTGGATGCGTTCCTGATTGACCTTGAGGCGGCAAATTCTTCCATTGCCGTCTTTAACGTCTACGACCATGACGGAAAGTTCCTCGGCCGTGCGACGCTCGATACATCCGTATCGGGAAACATCCGTTACCGGTTGAACGTGTCGTCCGGTGTGGCAAGGGTGCCGCGACGTGAGGATTACACATTTTACGTTCGCGCCATTCTGAAGGCGCAGGATGCGGGGGGCAATTCCGGCGAGGAAATCGAGATCGATCGTATGGGCATTATAGGCATCGGCGAGTGGAGTACGAGGAGTTACGAGCAGTACACCTCAAGCGAGACCTTCGCGCGTTCGACAACGGCGCGTTCCGCGATCACATCCGTTTCCAATGCCGGAGAATTCAGTACCGTTCTTGTTCCGGGTCCAACGCAGGAGATCGGCGCATTTCGTTTTGCTGGTGTCACGGGGCATCCGTCTGCGGATCTGACGGTCACGAAGATTGTCTTCCAGGTCGAACAGACCGGGGTGACGCTCTCCAATGCGTACATGCGCGTCGACGGGGGCAATACGACACATGCCTGTACCATCAGCGGTTCGCAGATTACCTGTCAGAATCTTCCGGAGAGCTTCGGTGCCCTCGAGGATGGGCCGAGGACGCTGAGGGTCTATGCGGATATCGCCGTCGGGAGCGGACTGATTTCCCTTCGCCTGAGCATCAACGATCCCGGTACGATCGATACGGCCGGTTCCATCACCTGGACGGACGGCACGACGGTATTCACGTGGATCGGAACGGACGAGAGACCCGTCGCGAGGGGAACGTATTATAGTTATTAGAAAGTAGTGAGTAGGTTCATTCTCTCTACAGACTCGTCAGCGGCGCAATACTCAACGCCAGATTCTTCTTTTTACCGTCGTCGAACTGTATTTCCGCGATGTCCCCGCGAACAGAGATCACTGTGCCATCGCCGAATACTGTATGGCGCACGCGTGAGCCTGCCGCCAATTGCCGGTCCTGATTGAAGTCGTCCGAGAAGTCGATGTCCTGATTGAATTCGATCTTGAGTGAGTGTTGCCCCTGCCGGAACGGCTCAACCTTGCTCGTGCCGATGGATTCTTCGCCCTTCTGGGATGCCCAGGCGAACGCACTCAAAACATCGTCACTCCTGCGTTCGGTCACTGCATCGGGAAGATCGTCGAGGAACCTACTCGGAGCATTGCTCTGGCTCTGGCCCCACAACGTGCGGGTGCGTGCGAGGAACAATTTGAGATATGTCTTGGCCCGCGTCATGCCCACGTACATAATCCGGCGTTCTTCCTCCAGCTGCTCACGGTCGAAGGCGCTGTTGCTGTGAGGGAAAATCCCTTCCTCACATCCTGCAATCATCACATGCTCGAATTCCAGTCCTTTGCAGAGATGCAGCGTCATCAGAGTCAGTGCATCCCCGGAACCGTCGATCAACTTGTCCACTTCTGAGACCAGGGACACTTCTTCGAGGAAGCTCGTCAGACTCGTAGCGGGGTCCAGGGCATCGTACTTGTGCATCACCGACAGGAGTTCCAGTACGTTCTGCCAGCGTTCTTCGCCCTCTTCCGTATCGTCTTTCAGCCACTGTTCCAGCTCCAGACTCCGCAGCAGGTTATCCGCCAGTTCTGACACCACTTCGACATTCGCTTTCCCGCGGTACTTCCCGATCAGTTCCGTGAATTTCAGGATGCGCTCCTTCGTTGGCTCGTTGATATCCGGGATCTGCTGGATATTCTGCAGCGCATCCCAGAGCGGCAGATTGCCGCCGGTCGCGTATGCCTGGATTCTCGCCAGCGTCGTCAGTCCTATCTTGCGCGCAGGCACATTGATGATGCGCAGGAGGGAAATCGTATCGTACGGATTCAGAATGACATGGAGGTAGGCAAGGACGTCTTTCACTTCTTTGCGCGCGTAGAATTTCACACCGCCGACGATGCGGTAGGGGATGCCGGCACGCATGCATGCCTCTTCGAAGAGTCTCGACTGCGCATTGGTACGGTACAGGATCGCCTGTTCACGGAACGGCACGCCGTCTCCGCGCAGCTTTTCAGCCGCATGCACCGCTTCCCAGGCTTCTTTTTTCTCGTTCTCCACTTCATGGACCACGATCTTCGGTCCTTCCGTACGCTCGGTCCACATCTTCTTCTCCGGACGGTTGGGGTTCGCGGCGATCACGCCGTCTGCTGCCGTGAGAATCGGCTGTGTGGAGCGGTAATTCTGCTCCAGCTTGATGCGAACGGCCTTCGGGTATTCTTTCGTGAACTCCATAATGTTGCG
>VGKZ01000011.1 GCA_016866815.1 Candidatus Peregrinibacteria bacterium
CCGCAGGCCGCACACTGGGAAACCCCTACTTTACGGGTGAGGGACCGTGGTACCACATGCTCGTCATCCGCGGCTACGACCAGAAGTACTTCATCACAAATGATCCCGGCACCAGACGCGGCGAAGCGTACTCCTACAAGCACGATGTGCTGCTGAACGCAGTCCATGACTGGACAGGTGTGGCAGAGGAGACGGAGAATGGAGAGAAACGCATGCTCATCGTGACACCAAAGTAGCACGGTATCAGTACATCCTGCCGCCCAGAGGCACATCGGAATCGGCGGCAATCAGGACAACGTTTCCCCTGTCATCCGGAACTCCGAGTGTCAGTACTTCGGAGAGGAACGGACCGATCTGCCGCGGCGGAAAATTCACCACTGCCAGAACATTCCTTCCGAGCAGCGATTCCTTCGTGTAGTTTTCGGTAATTTGTGCCGAGGACTTCTTCACTCCGATGACCGACCCGAAATCGATCGCCAGCCTGAAAGCGGGCTTTCGTGCCTCTGGAAAGTCCTCAACCTGCGTTATTTTTCCTACGCGGATATCGATCTCCTTAAACTGTTCTACGGTTGCCATACACTATCCGACTGCAAGCATGAGCATGCAGAGCAATACAATTGCGGAAATGTTGACTCCGATGAACGGGAACGTATTCGATGAACTTTTTCTCATAGGAATGAGGGTGATACAAGTGCAACCAGAGCAGATTACTCACCGGAACACTCTGGGCAAGTGATGATGTATTGCGCTTCTGTCACTATGGTATTTAAGTGCTGATGCAGGAAATTGATCGATACATTCATGACCGATTACCATGGAAATTCTTGCCCCGTTTGCAGTACGGATTTCTTACGTGTTGAACAAATTTTGTGAACGGGTATGCGTCAACGGAACATGACATGACTGTAGCGACCGATGTCGCTTTGCGGTGGAGCGGTTCAAACTCTAGAATCGCTCTCGCACATTGCGCTTACCCCGAGCATTCATGACAAGTTCACGACCATCTGCTGCGTCACTCGAGACTAGCGCAGATACTCCCCTTTCCTGCAGAAGAATTCTTGCATCTTCCACGAAGGCGCAGAGGGTGTGGATCGGTCCTCAGTCAGCGAAATCGCTCAGTGCTGAAGACAGCAAGGCCTACGTGCTCGCTCACACGATCATGTGCCACATAGCAGTCCGAGCACCTGCTGCCCATGCATCCGGCCACCCGGGCGGACCACTCTCGGCATTTACCTTCAGTTACTTTCTCTCCAAGCGCCGCGATCCGGGGAGAGACCAGCCTCTGAGGATCAGCGCAGGTCATCTCTCACTGCTTTCCTACACTCTGCAGTGGCTGTTTGGTCGCGAGGGTAAGGACGCACGTCTCGCGTCTCCTGCCTCTATCATCGAAGCATTCCGTACACCAAAGGGTCTTCCGGGGCACGTGGAGGCAGGTATAGGAGATATCCCTTTCGGCACTGGTCCGCTCGGCAAAGGCGTCAGCCAGGCGTTGGGGGTGGCCTTCGGACTGAAGCATCGAAGACTCCCCGGCACGGTGGATGTTCTCATGGCCGACGGTGACAGCCAGGAGGGACAAATTATGGAAGCATTTCGTCTGGCACCTGTTCTGAAAACATCCAATCTCATCGTTCACGGAGATTTCAACGACATACAACTCTCCGGTGTGCCGTCACAGACCATGGCGACGGATATGGCATCAATCGCAGATGCTGCGGGATGGAATGTTGTCGAGGTTCAGAATGGCAATGATCCCGGACAAGTCGTCGCAGCACTGGATGCAGCGGATGCATTGCAGAATTCAGACCATCCGACCTTCGTCTGCTACTACACGACCATGGGCCACGGTGTGAAGTTGATGGAAGACGGAAGCACGAGTGGTAAGAAGAACTGGCATGGGACCCCCATGAAGAAGGAGGAAGCAGAGCAGGCCATCGCTCTTCTCCCCGATCTCGATGCAGCCATCAAGTCATACGAGTCCTTCCGCAGTGAAGAGAAGAAGCGTTTCACAAAGAGCCAGAGAGTCGTCACGGATATCACCCTGCCCTGGGAAGCAGCATCGCTGAAGAAGAACGGATACACGAGAACCGTGACCACAGAAAAGAATGCTGCTCGCAAAGATTTCGGCTCGGTGCACTTGGCTTCGCTCATGAGAGCCGACGAACGTATTGTCGTTCTCCATGCCGACTTGGCAGGTTCCGGAGGATTTGATGATGTCGAGAAGCTGTTCCCCTCCCGTGTTATCAACGTCGGTGTGGCGGAGGCGAACATGGCCATGATGGCCTCTGGCATGCGTCAGGCAGGGTTGCTTCCCGTCACCTACACCTTTGCGGCATTCGGTACGAACGAGGCACGCGCAAGCGCGCGACTGATTGATATCAACTGCGGACATACACGATGCTCTGTTCTCCATGATTGCACACACGCGGGCCTCTCTGTGGGAGAGGACGGTGAGACCCATCAAGAGCGTCACTACCTGAATATCCCCTTCGATCATACGCAAGTTTGGATGCCTGCAGATGCCAATCAGGCAGCTGCGATGGCTGAAAAAGGGATGGAGCTCATCGCAGAAGGTCACACGAGTGTCTTCATCTTCATGCCCCGCAGTGGGAGCAACGCTGTCCTGGCGGCAAAGGGTAAGCCTTTCTACGATTCCTCCTATGCATTCGATGGACGCATGGATATGCTCAGGGGCTCCGGCGGCTTCACAGATCAAGCAACACTGATCGCTTCAGGTGCAACACTGGAGCCCGCGCTCGCCGCCGCAGATGCCCTACTCCATGCCAAGGAGAGAGTGCACGTCCGCCTCCTGAACGCTTCGTGCATTCGTCCGATCGATGCGTCGGCCATCCTCCACGCAGCACTGGAGACCGCGCACCTGATCGTCGTCGAGGACCACAGCAGTGAAGGCGGAATCGCCTCGCAGGTTGCCGACGTCATTGCAGACTTCTCCATCCCCTGCTCTCTCCGCAGACTGGGTGTGAACCATTATTTCCCTTCGGCACCGTCGCACGACCTCATGTTCCTGGCAGGCATAGATAGGGATAGCATCCTCGACGCAGTTGAGGATGAACTTCGCGTTGAAATTTGCGGAGGTGAGGATGCGCTTGTCACATTCATTCATGAGTTCGTGCACAATGTCCGTCACAGCAGATTCCGGAAGTCCTGTACGGAATTCATTGAGCGCCTCACGGGCGAGAAAGGATATCTGGAGGCCCTGAGAACCGCATGGGCGAATCGTGAGTTCCCGGTTGAGCGTCTCCCTGACAGCGCAACACTATTGTCACGCCTGCAAGATCTGCTCTAGTACACCATGCTCCTTGCGGAGTTTTGTTCGGCAACATAGGCTAGATGTGCGGCTGGCCTGCCGGCCGTAGCGGGAGTCCGGAGTTTTACATCAATGATGCCCACCTTCGCGCAGCCGTCGCCAAGCACTGGCCGGCAGAGACGTCTTCGGTGGGCAGCCTCCTGCAGAGGCTGGAAGGGTGGCCGAGTGGTCTATGGCGGCGGTCTTGAAAACCGCTATCCGCTTCATGCGGATCGGGGGTTCGAATCCCTCCCCTTCCGCCATGAATACGAAGATTTCGTTGATGAGTACCGCCTGAACGGATAGCATAGAGCTACCCTTCACTCTGTCCCGCGCTCACATGATGCTCATGAGAAAGGCATCGCTCATCTTCACTCTGACATTGTGCGCTGCGCCTTCTGTTTGCGCGCAATCATTTACGGATGTTCCGAAGGATCATTTTGCGTATGAAGCCATTGAGTACTTGAAAGCGTTGTCGACGATTAGCGGCTATGCCGATGGCACATTCCGCCCCAATCAAATAGTAAATAGGGCTGAAGCTCTGAAAATCATCATAGCACCGCTGGTAAAGCCGGCGGACATCGTGAGCGCAGGCAAGGCAAAGAGTGTTTTTGCAGATGTAGCTGATGATTCATGGTTTAAGCCGTTTGTAGAAATTGCACGTGCATCAAAAATTATCGACGGACCGCCGCAGAAAAATGACTTCAACGGTACGCGCCCTGTATTGAAAGCCGAGTTTGTGAAGATGACGCAGAACGCATTTGGCGCTGATGCCAAATCTTCATTCAGTGAAATTCGCCTTCCATTGAGTGCAGATGTTGCGAATGTGGATGCGTGGTTTTACCCGTATATGCGTTATGGGATCTCCTCATCGATGCTCATGGCTGACGCCAGAGAGTTATTGCATCCCGAGAAAGAAGTCACAAGGGCAGAAGCTGCGCTTCTCCTGTATCGCTACATGATGTACACGCAGAACAGACGAACACAGGCACTTATTTCCGCCGCTGAGAATGAGATGCTCCTTGTCCTGCAGCATCTGGACTCCGGGAACGAGGTGGCAGCTCAGCATGCTTCTGCACGAGCACTGCTCACTACCCGTGGCGCCCACATTCAGAAGGCAGACGATACTGCAGTACAGGGTGTCGTTAAACTCGCGGAGGCCTTCCGGGCACTGGTCCGTGCACAGACCGCGCAGAAACAGTCTCAGTTTGACGAAGCGATTCGCCTTGCCGGAGATGCCTGGAATTTGGCGGCTCGCGCAAAAGAGAGATCGCGCGACTTCGCGGACATCAGCGCACAGATTCAAGGCATCGCCAAGGAGACGGCGAATGCTGCCAGGGATCAGAAGACACCGTAAACCATGGAACCATATCCAGCATTCACGGCAGGGACGGTTCGTGGATACGGAAACGGCAAGATGATCGGCATTCCGACGATCAATCTCTCCATGGGAAACGTACCGAAAGATTTACCGGAGGGTGTCTATGCATGCCGAGCATCCATTGGTCAAAACGAACCTGCACCTGCCACCATGCACCTGGGGCCACGGCCGGTTTTCGGACAGGAATCTTCCTGCGAGATTCATTTTCTCGATGCGAAGGACATACCGTTCCCGGAAACAGTCACTGTGTACCCTATCCAATGGCTCAGGGATATTCGCAATTTTAGCTCGAAAGAGGATCTCGTAAGGCAAATTCTGGCAGACAACGATGAGGCTCGTGGTATTCTGGCCATCTCATGATCGGAGCACTGAGATCTCTCCTTCCGGACCGGCATCCTCTGCGCCTCTTATGGCACAAGTGCAAATCCGTTCTTGCAGCAGCACTGTATGGGTTTCCCGCGCGAAAGCTGACGGTCATCGGCATCACAGGAACAGACGGAAAAACGACAACCGTCGGCATGATTGCGCATATTCTCTGTGCAAACACTATACGCGTAGGAGCAGCATCCACAGCATTTCTGCAGATCGACGGTGAGCGCATGGAGAACGCATCACACCTCACATCTCTGAGCCCCTTTACACTGCAGAAATTTCTCCGCAGCCTGGTACACAAAGGATGTACGCATGCAGTCGTGGAAATGTCTTCTCATGGGCTGGTACAAAGCAGGACAGCGTGGACGTTCCCCTACGTTGCAGGCATCACCAATACGGCACTGGAGCACCTGGATTACCACGGAAGCATGGAACAGTACCGACGGGATAAAGCTATCCTCTTTCGAATGCTGGGCGGCAAAGGTGTAAAAGTTTTGAATACGCTCGATGAAACGTACCGTACGTACAGAGACATTGCTTCGGAAAAAACAATCACCTACGGAGGACCGGATGCAGATCTACGCATCACCGATAGTACAGCGGATGCCGTCTCCTCCACGGCAACGGTGATCACCAAGGGGGGTGCACAGGAAAGACTGAAGCTTTCGATTCCTGGAACATACAACCTGGAGAATGCACTGTGCGCAATCGGGTGCAGCATGGCAGTGGGGATACCGATCAAAGCGTGCGTCACGGCCCTCGCAGGATTTTCCGGAATTCCCGGCCGCATGGAACGCATCGATGAGGGGCAGGATTTTTCCGTCTACGTCGACTTTGCAGTCTCTCCGCAGGCATACGAGAAGACTCTCAAGGCACTACGCACCATGGTCGGCGAGACCGGACGGGTGATGGTTCTCTGCAGCAGCTGCGGCAACCGCATGCGCGAAAAGCGTCCACAAGTCGGCCGTATTTGCTCCGAGTTTGCGGATATCGTCGTCGCAACGGAGGATGAAACGTACGGCGAGGATCCGCACGCTGTTCTCGAGGAAGTCTGGGAAGGCATCGATCAGTCGAAGTGTGAAGCGCACAAGATCTTCGATCGCAGGACCGCCATAGAATTTCTCCTGAAGAACGCGGGGCCTAGTGATGCTATTGTGCTCTGCGGCATGGGACCGTTTTCGACGTTTACGAAGCTGGAGGGCCGCATCCCATGGGACGAGAGATCCGTCGCACGGGAAATACTGAAGAGTATGTGAATACAAAGCCGGCGCCCCGGGAACCCGGGACGCCGACTGTCTTTCGTCATCTGTGTGGATGCGCGCTACTTCACATCCTTTCCTTCCATGCCCAGAAGGGCTGGTCCATGTAGCGCCACTCGAGGTAGCGCCAGTAGAGGAACCAGCCGAAGAGCACCACGGCAATCATTGCCGCGAGGAATGGCCCCGTGCCAAAGGTATCCGCCAGCCACCTGGCAGTCGGATCCTGACACGGAGTGTTACGCCACGCCGCATTCCACCATTGCTTAAACATTTGCCTCTCCTCTGAAAGACAGGACTGCCTCCACGCGAGCGGTCATCGTGACCCACTAATGCACATGGAGACATGCACTGCCTCTGCTACGATGGAAGAAAGGATCTTATTACATAATGTAATATTATTTATACTTTGTCAATACTTTCCCAATAGCCTTTTGGCCAAAGAGAACACTGTCATTGTCGGTATCGACGAGGCCGGGCGTGGTCCCCTCGCAGGACCTGTCGTTGCCGGAGCATGTGTGCTGAATCCCCTTCTCAAGGATCATCCTCTGATTCGAGACAGCAAGGTGCTCACACCGGAGGAGCGACAGGAGGCATTCGCATGGATTCAGAAGAATTGCATCACCGGGTATGGCATCGCAGAGAATATCGAAATCGATACCATCGGTATTCTTGCGTCAACGGAGAAAGCCATGCAGCAGGCGGTGTCGATGATTGCGGACTTCGTGCGCCCGACGTACCTGCTCATCGACGGAAGGGATAAGTTCTGGTTCGACTATCCGCACAGCTCAATTATCGAGGGGGATAGTAAGGAGCCATGCATTTCAGCAGCTTCCATCGTTGCGAAGGTCATCCGTGACAGACTCATGATGGAGCATGCCAAGACATATCCACGCTACGGCTTCGAGCAGCATAAGGGGTACGGCTCACCCCTGCACATCGAGGCACTACAGATGTTCGGCCCCTGTCCACTGCACCGACAGACGTTCCTCACGAGAATTCTCTCCGCAGAAGCCAGCGGTACAGTACAAGGCCAAAGACAATAATGGGAATCGTGAGCGCTTGCCCCTGCGTCAGTGTGAGCTCACCAATCGTCCAGGACTCAACGGTCTCCACACGAAAGAATTCCACGAGGAACCTCAGGAGTCCGTAGAAAATCAAAAAATATGCAAAGGTCAGTCCGTCAGGCCGCTTCATTGGCTGACGGAGGTGCATGAAACAGATGACTGCAATCAGCGCATCCTTGATCATCGCGTAGATTTGCGTCGGGTGGCGCAATCCTTCGACACCGGGGATCTCGATTGCCCACGGGAGAGTTGTGGCAACTCCATACAGCTCAAGGTTAATGAAGTTTCCGAATCTCCCAAGCATAAGGCCCACCGCAACAGGAACGGTAATCACGTCGAGAAAGGGAAGGATGGGGATTGAGCGCTTCTGAAGGACAATCCAGAGCGCCAAACCCACGCCAATGAATCCCCCGTGTGAGGACATGCCCCCGTGCCACACTGCGAGTACTTCCATTGGGTGAGCGAGAAAATAGAGAGGAGCATAGAAGAAAACGTAGCCGAGTCTGCCGCCAATCAATACCCCCAGAATTCCAGCTGTAACGAGTGCAGAGACATCCTCATCACGCATACGGAGACTCCGGTAATGCAGGAGTCCGGGTAGAGAGACATAGGCAAAAAGAAATGCCAACATGTACATGATTCCGTACCAGTGAACGGAGAATCCCAGAATCTCCACAGCCACTTCTCTGGACGGGAAAAAAATCATGGCATGCCTACCGGCGTGCAAACAGAATGAAGCAGTGGCTGATCGGAAATACGCTTGAGGCAGGGATCCCGAAGAACGATTTCCGCCTTATCGCCGTAGTAGGAGAGGAATGACTGGGAGAGGTAGAAATACACATTGCCGTGCAGGGCAGAGAGCAATGACTCACGATCGGCATTCGTTCCATAGAGGAAGAGCTCCCACTGCTCGTAGGTCCAACCGGGAAGATCGAATAGTCCGGGGGCACCGACCGCATGATCGGGCAACCACCCGAGAAGCCACGGCCCGGAAACGTTCTCCAGCGCAATAATCGCAGCCCCATCCGGAAGCACTGAATCGAGCGACACAATTTCCTCCACCTGCCGCCGTGTGAACGCCGGCTCACGCAGAAGGGTTGATTGCAGGGAGATCACCGCCTGTGAACTCAGAACGAGCACGAGTAGGGTTCGTAGAGCTGGCGCATGCCAGCGCTGCCAGAGTTCAGAAAATGCGATGCCGGCAAACGGAAGGAGAAACACATCGAGCTGAAGGAAGAAGCGGCGATAGAAGACCAGCCGGAACACAATGAAGATAGCGCACCAGAAAACGGAGTAGTGCCACAGCGTCCACCTCTCCTTCATCGAGCGGACAAATCCGTATGCGCCGAACAGTATGCTGACCGCCATGGTCCTGACGTAAAACAGCGTATCGGGAAAAGATCCACCGGGGGCATCGTCGCCTCGGAGAAGGAAGATCGACTTCAACGGAGACCAGACTGCCCGTTCCCACTGCGGCAGGTAGACGATGAAAGCGGCAACTCCGAAGACAGTGCAGAACACTGTCATTCGTCTCCAGAAAGCGTCGCGCGGACCGGCCAGCAGCGTGACGAACCACCACGATCCCGTTGCCAGCGCAACGATCAACCCGGTCTGGTGATGCGTAATGACGGAGAGGAACGCCAACGGATAAAACAGGGCAGATCTCCTGTCGAAAGCATCGTACGCAAACACTGCAAAGAGCAGTGCAATGAGTGTCTTCCAGTACATGGCGACAAAGCCGTCGTACAGCGGCTGGGAGAGAAGCGTGAAGAGCAAAACACCGATGGCGGCTAATGCACCGTGGCGACGGAAAACGATAGAGGCGAGACACGCCGCAAAAACGACAGGCATAGTATTCCAGAGCCAGCCGATGAGAATATCCGGAGAAACTCCAACTTTTACGAGGAGCGACGAAAACAAAAAGAGTCCGATGGGATGCTCCTTTGCCCACGGGAGGAGATCCGGGAGGTCAAACGGAAAAGCCTCGGCGTAGCGAAGGAAGAGATAACGGTACATACCCGCGTCATAACCGAGTGGAACATCGAAGCGCAGTGCCGGCAGAAGGAACTTTGCACACAGGAACACCAACAATACTGCCGCCCAGGCAATAGACGGGCGACGAAGACGCATTGAAGACGCATTGCTTACCATGGATCCAGAATACCTTCGAAACTCCTTCAGGTCACTCCTGTTTCAATCGCGCTGTGACCACAAACCTGTTCGTTGTCGTTCCGACGGGATAGCAGGTAATGAGCTTGAGGAGGCGGCCATCATTGACATCCTGTGCGAGAATGGACGTCGTTTGTGCCGAAACAATTTCGGTCGATTGAACGACGTACGTGAATGCGTCATCCCCCCGTTTCACGACAATTTCCGAAGCGTCGGAAATCTCAGGTAATGTCGCAAACAACTTCCCGTACGGACTATTCGCGGAACGATTGTCCGGAGGGCTGCTGTGTCCCGCGATGATCAGCGCACCTCTCGCACCGGGAGACGCAGAGTGCGGGTAGGCAACACTGCCGTATCCAAGACCGATTTGCATTTGCTCTTCGAGAAGATCCCATGCCCGAGCGGACCAATACTTGTCGGAGGGCAGAAACACTGGTGCACGGATACCGAGCGATGGAATGGAAATGCTCCAAGCGCGACGGATTTCCCACTCAGCAAGTTCGTCAGCTGGCGCTGCAGAGGAAGGAGGCTGAATAGGATCAACTTCAGGCACTGGAAAAACCTCTGTGACGACACTGGCAGATACATCGGTAGCAGCAGCATGGGTTGCCATCGTGTGCTCAGAATTGACGTGTGGCTGCTCAGAAACCTCAGGAGTGACGTCACGGGGTTCAGTACCCTCTTGAATCTGCTGAAGAGCGACATTCAGAAGGAGTCGAGCCTGGACCTGATACCTCACAAGCTCCGTCCAGACGAAGCAGGACACAACAATGGCTATCAAAGCCAATGAATAGGCTATTTTTCTGTGTTTGTTCATTTGTATTATTATAACACTTTATCATTATTCTGGCAAATATCCCCTTTGGCAAAGACCTATAGGAATTGTGCATTTGGCGGCCTGCGTCCATCATGCGCACATGAACATTCTCGGTATCGAAACATCGTGTGACGAAACGGCCGCCGCTGTCGTGACGGACGGCGTACAGGTTCGAAGTTCCGTGATCGCTACATCCAGAGCCGCTTTCCTCCACATGGGAGGGGTTATTCCGGAAGATGCTGCGCGGCGACAGCTTTCCTGCATCGTTCCCGTCATCCGTTCGGCACTCGACCAGGCATCCATGAGGATCGAAGACATCGAGGCACTCGCTGTGACATTCGGGCCCGGCCTCTTCGGTTCCCTCATCGTTGGCACATCAGCTGCCAGAACACTGGCATCGATCTTCGAAAAGCCCCTGATTCACGTCCATCACACGCTGGGACATCTGACATCGACATGGCTACAGGCAGACCCCGTTCCCGTATTTCCGTGCATCACGCTTAGCGCATCCGGAGGTCACACGGATCTCTGGCTGAGAACATCGCACACCAGAGGCACACTGCTCGGGAGGACGAGAGATGATGCCGCTGGAGAAGCCTTCGACAAGGGGGCATCTCTGTTAGGACTCCCCTACCCCGGCGGACCGTCCGTGGCAAAGGCAGCTGAGAATGGGAACCCACGGGCATATGATTTTCCCATTCCTCTCAAGGGAGAGCCGTGCTTCGATTTCAGCTTTTCAGGATTGAAGACAGCATTGCGGTACGCGCTTCGGGACATGGGTGAACTATCACCGGCTGCGCTGACTGATATGGCTGCATCGTACCAATATGCCATCTGTGCGCAGCTGACAGACCGCATCGTACGGGCAGTTGATCAGTACTCCGAATGCAAGGAGGTCCACGTCGTCGGAGGTGTGTCGGCAAATACCTTCCTGAGAAGCATGCTCAAGAGTGCTCTGAGTATTCCCATGCGTGCTCCTGCCACACTAAGCTACTGCACGGATAACGCAGCAATGATCGCTGCCGCCGGATACTTTCTCTGGAAGGAGGACCACGAACGAGCGCTGACATCACAACCGACGCAGGCCGCCATACCTCTGGAGTTCGCGGTTTCCTAAGCCTACGCCCCTGCGAATGCCGGCAGGAGTGCAGCTAGGATGATGCCTAAAGCCCCGAGGAGTGCGATGAGACGAACCGCAAGATTCTTTTTCATTATTGCTGGGGGTCAGTGGTTATTTTCTGGGTGACTGAGCTTACAACGCCATTCTCATCTCGCAAGGTCAGCTTCACGGTAAATGTCTGGCCTGGCTGCTCAAAGACGTGGTCGACTCCGTTGCCGGTTTCTTTGGACTCCGCACCGTCACCGAACTCCCACAGAACAGATTGAGGAGTGCCACTGGAACAGGAACGATCGAAGTGAATCCCAAGTGGAGCAGGACCGGAGCTTCTACTTGCAACAAAACACGCATCGAGTACAGGAGCCCGAACAACGATAGTTCTCGATGTACTCTTCGATGTGCCGGCAACTGAAAACACCGTTAGGGTCACCGTGTAGGTACCCGCCTTCGTGAAGACGTGATCGACACGCGCACTCTCCAGAATCTGGCTCTGGTCCTCACCGTCACCGAATGTCCACTGGAAGCCGGTAATTTCCTCATTGGGGATGTACGTCTCTGTGGCATCGAACTTCACAGTGAGAGGAGCGACGCCCTGGGTAGGCTTCATGTCAAAGTTCACAGTACCGGATTGCGGTTTGATATCGAGAGTAATCGGTTTTCGTAACACAGCACCTTCAGCATCCTGGCCAATGAGAATGAGTGTATACGTTCCCTCCAACCTGAATGTCGCCTTGAGCTTCGTATCGGTGGAAACAATTTCTGAAGCGCCCGGTGCCTCCCAGAAGAAGTTGACGAGCGGCATAGATGTCTTCGGTGTGAGCTCGACAGCCACCGGTGCCACGGCAGTGATCCTATCGGCAAGGACTTGATGCGAACCGTCGAACGTCAGATCCAAGAGACGCAGTGTATTCACAATCTTCACTGTCTTCGTTACCTTCGCGATCTTCCCTTCTTTATTTCTCACCTCCGCGATGACCTGATAGACACCCCGGTTCTTGAATGTATGACCCACCCTCATGCCGGCGTCCTTCGTCGCATCACCGAAATCCCAAACAACATCCTGAACGGGTTCATCCGTTTCAATGCGGAAGACGACCTGGAAGGGCGGTGAGCTTTCCAGAAACTCCGGCGTAGTTTCGATCCTGACCGGAAACGGGAGAGGATCCGGCTCTCGTATCGATATGGTACGTATGTAATTTGCCTGCGTTTGATTGGAGAAAATAATCGTCGCAGAGACATCCTGCGCACCGGTACGCAGGAAAGTATGCGTCGCCTGAAGATCGGTGCCTGACTTCTCCGGAGTGCCATCCCCGTTGAAATCCCATTGTACATCCCGGACGGTCACATCCTTCTGCAGAGCCGGTATCAGGTGAGCAACACTGAAGAGTACCGGTTCATCCACGATAGGCAGAACGGGAGTGTACGAGAAAACGGCATTGGGCACCACGACACGCATACGAACCGTTCTCTTGCCACCACTACTGAGTGTAATGGTAACGATGACGAGATTAGTCCCCTGGCGCTCATAGATCGCTGTTGCAGTCGGAACAACTGTCTGCTGATCACTGGTGCCATCACCATTGAAATCCCAATCAAATGTAACCGGCTTCAAATCCCTGCGCTCCAAAATCATCACGGATTCCTCTGCGCTAAACGTCACGGAAACAGGAGCGACGAGCTCTGTGCCTTTCGGCGGGGAAATCATATGAATGACAAGCGGAGGCTCCTGGACAATCATGTACGGTACGATGCCGCTGAGAATCAGTGCCGGAAGTGTGAAGAGTCCGAGCCGGATAAAGCTCATGTAACGAACCCTGTCGGAAAGCTCCGCATTCTTCCCGGCGCGCATGACTCCAAAAATCGCAACGATGACCATGACGGCACCGACGGTCATAGCAACCAGACGACCGGTCGGAATGAGTGAGTCCCATGTTCCCGTGGCATCGGGAAGGACGCTCAGAAGGAAGAGCGACCAGAGAACGTACGCTGTATACGGCAATGCGGTGAAGAGCACGACGATGAACTTCAATCTGCCCACAATCTTCTTCCTGCCATCAGGCGAAGCGGGATCGTCCCGGCGTTGCGGGGTCCCGGAAGGCGTAATGCCGTCGACGAAGGGGGAATCAGGAACCATGCGTCAATCAACGGGGAACGGAAAGCGTATTCTGATCAAAAATCATCAAGTCGGACTGTGCATCGGTCAGACCGGGTGCCAGCAGCAGAGAAGGATCGAAATCGGCTGCGGCTTCAGGGGGGAGGATATCCGGAGCGGCATTGTGATTTCGGAGCTCAACGGTAAATCGTGCCGTGTATGTCCGGTCACTGCCCGCGGTCAGAGGCAAATGCTGGATGTTCCAGGAAGTCTTCAGGAGATTGAATGTCTCGGCATCGATCCACATTTCACCCGCGGTCTGCAACGTGTTGAGGTCCTCGACTGACTGAGCATAATCAGCGCTCTTCCCGCGTGTCTTCGCCATTTCCTGGAGAAATGCAGAGAATTTTGCACGGTCGATCGTCACATCGTAGTGATATGCCGGACGACCGGAAATCCTGTCGGGACCTCTGACATTGACCACGCGAACCACTTCAGACTGCGCTCGCAGAAGACTCGGGTCCGGCGTCACATCGGTGAGTACCGGCTCCTGCGCATCGGAGGGAAGCCTCCACCATCGACCGGCAAACTTGGAGAGAATAGCAGGAGAAATAATGTTGTTTTCGGGCTGCAGCTGAAGAGAACCGAGATTCACATACACTTCCTGGTCGCCCATGACGACGATCTCCACCGATCCGTCGATTGCAGACGTACCATCGGACTGACCGGCAAAACGACTGGTAAAATCGGTGCGGAACCGAACCTGCTTGCCGGCATCAGCCAACGACCCGTCGATACGGACATCACCCTCGACACTCTTCTGATCACCATCCGACTCGAAGGTTCCGCTGAGAACGTACTGCGCAGAACGGAGATTCCTCGAAGCCTGCGCGGAACGACGCAATACTTCCTCCGGAGCAACGTCCGGAACCGTCACCGCCTGCTTGCCGCATGCGGTAAGTACAAGAAACGCCAGAATGACAGAACTGCGTATGCGCACGGTGGAAGGGTGCCAATAGTGTGCCACGTACCCGGTAAAAAGAGAAGTGACTGTATCGGACTGGTTACCGACCCGTTTTCGGCTCTACCTGAATATCAGAAGGCTCCTCGACGACGAACCGTACCGTGCGAGAATAACCGCTCCGAACGTCGGCACGAAGGCCAAACGATAGCTTCTGGCCGCGTTCAATGAGGAGGGGCGGGCTGAATTCAACGCGAACGGTGTCATCATCCATGGAGGAAGCAACGGTACTGATTGAGCGTGCTCTGAAATCCACATAAACGTTCTGGAGATCCTCGTCACGGGCAGATCCCTGATTGGTAAAGGTAATTGCGCTAACAACCTGATCGTCACCGGAGTCCGCTTCCAGTGTGAATCGAAGCACGAGGCGTCTGGACCCGTACCGTATCGACTGGTTGAGGTCGAGATACCCGACGGCAATTTGCCCAACAGGGGCACCAGAAGTTTTTCGAATGTACGCGCCGCGACGGTGGTCAATGCGAACGTTCGCATTGAGTGCTGCCACACCGTCATCCGCGAGCTCGAAACGGTGTTCTGCAGCAGCAGATGCAGTTGCACTGAAGTCTGCATACAGCATCAGTTCTTCCGTTTCACATGCAGGAACAATGACAGTACGCAGTGCGAAGTCCACACTGCCGTTCTTATTTGCAATCTCGCGTGCCTGAGAGATCCGACTTCCCCTGTGGTAAAAATACACAGCAGAAATATCTGCGTTCGATCCCAGACCCTTTCTCAACACGCGTACTGTATCCACGGACACGTCAGCCGCACAGGAAGCCGTCATGCGCAATCGAAGCATGGGGACCCGCTGTGCACCCGGTGGAACGGTTGTTCCGTCGGGTGATTCCTCCGTCACGGTGAGTTCTCCGGTGGGCAGCATCTCCTGCTGATAGCGGACTTTCGTTACCGGCCTCGCAGCGTTTTCGCGCGGTGCCTGCAGTTGCCAGAAAAAAAATGCGATGAGGAGCGGCGAGGACATATCGTTTACTGCGGTATTAGACTCTGCAAAATCCGTTTCAGGATATTCGTCATTCGCTGGTAGAACGACTGTGTTCTCTGGTCGTAGTCCCCGGAACCCTTTGTCTTCCATGCGTCAGTCCCCTCTCCGGCTCTCGCTGCATCGTACATCTCACCGACATCTTCCGTCACCGATTCCGCAATGGAATCCCCTGCCACTCGCGTACTCTCATTCATATCCTTGGTCGCAGCCTCTGCGAATTCATCACCCAACTTCATTGCCGTCTCCGAAACAGATTGGCCCTGCGGAGCTACGTAGGGCGCAGCGACGAGCCATATCATCCAGCCGATCATCAGGAGAAATATCAGGTACGCCACATTCTTCGCTACCTTGATCAGCGACAGGCCGATCACCCCAAGCGCGAGAAGTGTTGCGAACGTGAAGAGCGTATTCATGCGTACGACTATACTCCCATTTCCAAGCGAGACGAAGGCGGATGGTCGTCTCTGGGCAGCGCAACTCGCACGCCAATGGCCCTGCTGTATCTCGAACCGTAATGCAGATTCCAGCTCAGAGTCGTGATAGCTTTTTCCTTAATAAGATGGTATAATACTAATATGAAGGATACGATCCCAACTTACAAAGAATTTCCGCAGGAGAACTGGGATGGAAAGAGACTTGAGTTCGAAGCGGATTTGGAAAGAGGAGCAGGGAAAAAGAATTGCGAAGCATTATTTGGTGATGACGGCAGAGTAATTACGCTTACTGTGAGAGATCAAGTAGGAGCGGTTCTCAAAATGTATGAGAATGGCGAGTGGAATAAGCAATACTTCACTCATCCCGATGATCACAATGATTGGGGAGGAGTGGCAGGTACCCCATATCTTAGACACACTCTAGACAACTTCCCCCGAAAGATATGGGCAAACCACATCGCATTGCTCCCGACG
>VGKZ01000012.1 GCA_016866815.1 Candidatus Peregrinibacteria bacterium
ACTGCCGTGTTCCGGATGCAGGAATTCGTACGAAAAAGCCTCTTTGCGCGGCGATGCACGGAGAATGTCCACCGGTTCCGCGACAGGCGCAACGAAGGTTTTGCGGTCCACCGGAGTCGTGACGACCGGAGGATGCTTCACTTCGAACACTGTGGTGCAGCCGACATGATGCAGAGCATTCAAAAGCGAGGCTTCCGTGAGCCAGAAACTCTCCGTGTTGTCCGCGGAAGCCCATGTTTTCTCTGATTTCTGCACACTGGTCGCCTGTGCGGCGTCCTCGGGATACGGACACCCCGCGTACGTCGCGCCGTTCCAATCAAATGTGTGCGTAGGATGAAGAGCAATGTGCGTGTCGATGATGAGAACACCGCGCAACATGCGCATGAGCGTCTGCAGAAACGGTAGTAGTGCCTCTCTCTGCAGGTGATAGAGAATACCGGCGCAGAGAATCACATCAAATCCACCGAGTGTTTCGGGACAGAGATTCCGCACATCTTCGAGGAGAAACTTCGCGCGACCAAGCCCCAGTGCTTCTGCAGCAAAACCGGCCTTCGCGATACTACCCTCGCGAATATCGATTCCCAGAGACTCTGCGCCATGCGCAGCGAACTCAATAGCGAACAGACCTTCCAGGCACCCAAGATCCAGAACACGCATCCCGGAAAACGGTCTGCGTAGAATATCGGAAACGATCTGCAAGTACTGCCGCGCACGCACGCGACTGATGGGTTCTTCTTCGCGGATCGTGTATATCCCTTCGCCAAGAAGAATATTGTGCGCCGTCCATTCGCCATAACGGTGAATGATCTCCCGTTTCCGCCGAAGGATCTCTTCCGGATGCATAGGAGGAGCATCATACCGTCCCGGCAAGGCGACTGGGCAACCCGAACTTGCGGAAAACCCGATGAAGCATATAGACGCTGCATGGTGAAGTGCGGAGTACGTGTTCTGCTGCGGATAGGCGTCATGCTTCCCACTGCGAATGCACTGGGGGCCCTTCGTGTTGCTACGGCACGTCGGAATCAACACTGAGGAGATGACACCCCGACAACAGGCCACACTGACCCCCGATGATTTTGAAACTCAAGCAACACCGGAAGAACCGCTCGGTGAAGAGACATTCAGAGCATTGGTGAAGACCATCCTCTGACGTATACTGCTCCTCCTATGTATAGATTCTGGGAGAGCATCATCGAGCCTTTGCTTGCAAGCATCGATGCGCATGCAGTGGTGGAAATCGGTGTAGCAGACGGGAAGAATACAAAGCATCTTCTGGATTTTGTACGCGCGCGCAACGGCATCCTACATGCCGTAGACCCTGCCCCGAGATGCGATACAGATGCATTGCAAAGCACGTACGGAAACGCTTGGCATTTCCTGAAGGAATTGAGTCTGAACGCATTGCCGGACATCGCGCAGTACGATGCGGTACTGATCGACGGAGACCATAACTGGTACACGGTCTACAACGAGCTGCTCATCATCGAAAAATACGCAAAGCGCATGGGAATATTCCCGTTGGTGCTGCTCCACGACATCGGCTGGCCGTACGCGCGGCGCGATCTCTACTACGATCCCGATCGCATTCCCGTCGGATATCGCAATGCATACCTCCGGGGAGGAATACTTCCCTCTTCGCACGAAATAACGCAGGGACACGGGATGAACGCGGAATGTTTTCACTCGATCTACGAAACCAACGTGCGCAACGGTGTACTGACGGCAATCGAAGACTTCATCGAACAAACGAGCATCGCCATAGAATTCCTTCCGATTCCGGGCAACCACGGTATCGGCATCCTCGCATCGCGAGCGATGATGGAAAAGCATCCGAAGTTCGCGGAATTCTTATCCGCAGTCCGCCTAAGTCCGGAGATGTTCCGGTATATAGACGATTTGGAAACGGAACGTCTCGGTTCGTATGTTCATGAAAGGCAACTGCAGAAAACCCTGGATCAATCAAACCGGACCGATCCTGAGACGGAAAATGAACGTGAGGCGCTGAAGCGGGAACAGGAACGCCTGGAAAGTGAACGAACCGCGCTCGCTGCACGGGAAAACCGGCTCCATGCGCTGACAGATGAACTCCATCGCCTGCGGGCCGCACAGTCACCTGCATTGGTCGTCATGGAACAACAGAGATGCGACATGGAAAAAAGGACGATGGATATCCAGGGAAAAACCGATACATTGGCAAAAGAGCTGCAGGACACGGCGTGGTTGCGGAAGGAAGCGGAAGCGCAGATCAAAGAGAGTCAGAAGCAAATTTCCTGGGCAAAACTGGAACAGGAGCGTTCCGTGAAAATCGCCTACACTTGCCGCAGGGAATCACAGGATCTGGGAAAACAGGTCAAGCAGTTGGAGAAACTACTGGAAGAACGCGAAGCGCACATACAGCGCATCCTCAACTCGAAAAGCTGGCGCATCACAGCATGGCTGAAGCACCTTGATCGTCCGATGATCCGGCCACTGATCAATCGTATTGCCTATTCCGTGTTCAGAAACCTGAAAGATCTGTGGAGCGACTTCGGCGAACCGTGCCCGGGACTGGCGCGTTTCGTGCGCCACACGTTGCTTGGAACTCTCTGGCCTGTGCAACCCGCTCCCAAGGCAGCTGAACTGCTTCCGCACACCGCAGTGACCGTCGCCGTCATCATCCCCTGTCACAACTACGCACAATTTCTTCCGGAAGCGGTGGAGAGCGTACTCGCGCAAACCGTACAGCCAACGGAAATTCTCGTCGTGGATGACGCATCGGAGGATGGGACACCCGAAGTCGCACGAAGGTACGCGACAAGAGGAGTGCGCTATCTCCGCGGAGACTGGCGTAGCGTGGGCGCTGCGCGCAACGCCGGGATAGCGGCAACATCGGCAGCATTTCTCATCTTTCTCGACGCAGACGACATCCTGCATTCCGAGTACATCCGACTCGCACTCGATGTCCTGCACAACCGCTCCGATGCGGGACTTGCCTACGGGAATCAGCAGTTCTTCGGCGACCAGCATCTGTACTTCGAGGCTCCGGCGGTCTTCGACTGGAAACGCTTCGACAGCATCAATCACCTCAATGCATCCGCCGTCGTCCGCCGTACCGCTCTGCAACAGGCAGGAGGGTTCAGTCACGGCGTCGAACAGGACGGAGACTGGGTGACCTGGAGACGTATTCTTCGGCTCGGCTGGAACGCTGTAAAATTTGAAGGGACCATGTTCTACCGGTCGCACGCAGCAGGAATGACCGCTGGTCTTGCTGAACGGCAATCGTATCCGCAGCGCGCAGGATTCTTCGAGGAAGAGGCAACGCTGTTCCTCTCCCTCTCAGGCCGTGCGTGGGCCTGGCCGAAAACTGCAGCATTCTTAGAAAAGCAGACGTTCCCACACGACCGCATCCACCTCGTCATTCTCGATACATCACAGGATGAGGAATTCACATCGACCGTGCGCCGGTGGCTCGAACACTGCGACTACCGCAGCTTCACACTGCTCAGGGAAAACGTGGGTCCGAAGGGTCTTGCAGACGCGCACAGATCCGATGAAAGAACGAAGCAGACAGTCGCAGAAGCGTGCGCCCGCATCTATAACCGCTTCGCACGCAATTGCACGACGACGCTCGCGTTTGTCCTGGAAGATGATGTCATTCCTCCACTCGATGTGTACGCACGACTGATCGGATACTTCCGTCAGGATGTGGCGACGGTATCCGGATGTTACTACCACCGGAACATCGGGAAACCCGTTGCATGGACGTGGGATACAACGACGGGATTGCCTGCCTTCGCCGAACCGCAAACCGGAGTGACTCCCGTCGGCGGCAACGGATTCGGATGCCTTGTGGTGCGAGGGGAAAGACTTCGGCATACGGTGTTCCATTCCGGCCCCCCGTACGGCAATTTCGACCATAATTTCTACCACACTGTCACAGAACAGGACGGGCAGACGGCGCTCCTCGACTGGGACTGCGTCTGTGAACATCTGCAGGCGCCGTGATGATGCACACCGACTCCAGCAACAGGCCGCGCATCCTCCTCCTCATCGATATCCCCGGCTGGGCGTTCCACACCGTCGCAAAAGAAATCGAACGTCATCTCAGCGATCGTTTTGCATTCACGATCATGATAAAAGATAATTTTCCGACGATCGATGAAGATTGTTTTGATCTCATTCACGTCTTCTACGAATTCGAGGAATACCACAAGCAATTTCTCACCGGAAAAGCAAAAGTTATACGCTCTGTGTACAGTCATTATTGGGAAATCGACCACCATCTCACTCCGATGCAGCTCTATCAACGGTATCTGCATGACGCCCACGCCGTCATCGTTCCGAGCATGCGGCTTTTCCATGCCTTCGAAGGTATTCCGCCGCCGGTCTATCTATTCCCGGAAGGCGTAGACACGGCACTCTTCTCGCCCGGAAAGGCACGGATTGGACCGCTCGTGGTCGGATGGGCAGGGAAAGACATTCCGATCAAGCGTCTCGACATACTCAGGGCGGCATGCGAAGGCATCTGTGCACTGAAAATCGCCGACGGCTCCCTGTCGCAAGATGCCATGCAGAATTTCTATAGAGGTATCGATGTCATCGCCTGTACATCGATTGCCGAAGGTTGTCCGCGCCCACTCATCGAAGCCATGGCCTGCGGTGCATATCCGGTATCGTTTGATGTCGGTGTCGTACCGGAGGTCGTCATCGACGGCATGAACGGTATGATTGTGAAACAACAATCCACCGGAGCATTCCGTGAAGCACTGCAGTGGTGCAGAGACCACTGCGACACCATCCGGGGAACGCGCAGACTGAACGCCGAACGGATACGGGCGACGAGAACATGGCAAAACGTGACTGCCCATCTCGCGGACATCTACTATGCTGTGCTGTAGATGAGTACCATCCCCGCAATCCTGCCGGATATCAGCAAGAGCAGCTGCGCGTCGCAGACGATCTCTGATCCTCACTTTGACCCGCGCACCATCGAAGCAACGGACAGACTGCTCTCCCTGTCACACCGTGAAGAAGGACTTGCGCTGTACGAGTATGTGAGAAGAACGAGCGGTTCTGTTCTGGAAATCGGAACATACTGCGGCTACCTGGCACTGTTTCTGGCATACGGAATGAAGAACAGAGAATGGTTCCGCCGGCAGGGAACGGAAGTATTCACCATTGATACGCACATGGGACACGACGACCTTCGGATCAGGCGCGACCGAGGGCAGCCGGCGACGTTCGGACGCTTCGTAGAGAACTGTAAGCAACACAACGTATGGGACATCGTGCATCCCATCATCGACGATGCCGACGGGGCCCATGCATTGTGGCGGTGGGGCCGGTGCCTCGACCTTCTGTTCATCGATGGCGACCATGCGCATGCAAAGCGGGATTTCAGAAACTACATTCCGTTTCTCAAACCGGAAGGCTTCGTATGTTTTCATAATTATTTCTGGGAATGCCCACAGGTCATTGCCGATGTCGATGAACTAGTTGCGGCAGGTACCATAGAGCCCCTCGAACGGATTCATACGATGTTCATCGCCCGTGTGAATCATGACCCTTTCCGTCTTCCCAGGTTATGAAGGTATGGATGAACCGCTTTCGGGCTATTTGGAAGAAAAAATCTGCTACATGCTCGGCGCATACGCTGCCCTGTGACGTTGCCGTCATCATCCCCTGTCATAACTACGCGCATGTGCTGTCCAGGGCCATCGAGTGCGTCCTCGCGCAAACCAAAACCCCGCGCGATATCCTCGTGGTCGACGACGCATCGAACGACCATCCGGAGTTCGTCACCGAGCGGTACAGCAATCGTGGCGTGCGGTATGTACGAACCGAACATCGCAGTCTGGCGAAAACCCGCAATCTCGGGGCAAAGATGACCCAGTCGGAATTTCTGCTCTTCCTCGATCCCGATGACACCATCCCGGCAGATTACATCGAACGATGCCTCACCGTACTCCAAGACCGCTCTGTCGCCGCAGCGTACCCAAACATTCAGTACAGCGGCGAGCGTACGGATTATGCGGAAGCACCGGGTTTTGATGCCGAAGGCCTTCTGCGAAGCAATTACATTCCGTCCACAGCGCTCATTCGTCGCCAGGCATACGACCTTGTGGGCGGGTACCGAGACGTTCCGCATGCCCTCGAAGACTGGGATTTCTACAGACGCGTCGTTGGCATGGGATACAGGGCGGCAAAGGCGGATACGACGATGGGCTACACCATCCATGCGGCAAGTCTGGTGCACAAACACAATGCGCACCCGTCGCGCTCCTATGCCCGTGATGCTGCACTGGAGCACTGTGACGTGACGATCTTCACGCCGTTCGCCGGACGCAGGGAAATATTCGAACGCTACTGCGACGCTCTCCGTTCTCTGGACTGGAATCGCGGAAACATCCGGCTGCACTGGTACAACACATCGGATGATGGAGAGTTTGACCTGCTTCTTCGCTCCGCAATCACACGCATGCCTTTCGCAGAAGTACGCTATACCAAGGCTCCGTTACCCGACGCATGGCTGCACACGCCGGAGAGCCTGATCCGGAAACGCATTAAAGATCTCGATGATGCGGAATATTACTATCAACTGGCCGTGGTGCGTGCGTACAAACACATGATCCAGACATGTTCGACGGAGTATGTTCTGACACTGGAGGATGACATCGCCATTCGACCCGATACACTCAAACGGCTCACAGAAGGGCTGGACTGGAATGTTGCCGCAGTGATTGCACCGTACAGGAGCGGATTCTTTCCGCGCTACGAGGTGTGGACGCCCAATGCGGACGGGACCGTAACCAATTTCCGTGAGAAGGGCACGGGTATGCAGGAAGTCGGTGGCTGCGGATTCGGCTGCACGCTGTTTCGCATGAGCGATCTTCAGAACATTGCCCCGCTATTCACCGGAGTGAAGTCGCGCCCCATGCAATGGTATGACCAGATTTCCTACACACGATTGAAGGCCTACGGAAAAATTCTGTGCAATTGGGATGCGGAAGTTGAACATATGGCGACGGAACGTTTTACCGAGGGCCTCGCGACAACGTTCACCTGAAAATAATGAAAGACGCCATACTCTCCTATCAAGCATCGCTCAGTCGCACTGAACTTTCCGATCGTTATATCCATGGAAATTGATCGTCCTGGTCATACTCTCGGTCTTACTGCCGCGTACACGCACATGTATGATAGGCATCTGCATCGTGGCCATCGCAACGAACGGTATCTATTCCCGCAGAGATCGTATTAAATGGGAACGAACAAGCATGCTGCAGGTGCAGGCAAAAAGCTGCCTTGAAAGTTACACAACGACGAGCGACGCCTGTCTCCACTGGCTGTATCCATGGGACATTCCCATGGACCATCTCCCCTGTACAGCGGCGCCGCTACTGGAGAACATGAAGTTTCTGGATGTATTCACTGTCCCCCCAGATGCAACGTTCATCGACACTCCGGATCACTCATACGGTGCCATGGAAAAATCGGCGCAGCGCCTACCCTGCCGGAGCTTTCAGGAATGGGAACCATCGTTTCGGGTTGGGCAATGCTGGATGGCTGCAATTCCCCGGAGCATGTGATCCTGACTTCAGGAATGAACCACACGATGATCGCACACACCACAGCGCACCTTCGCAGAACTGATATCACTGAAGAATACGGTCGCTGCTACCGAAAGACAGGATGGGAAGTCGAGCTGCAAAAAGACACACCGACGCGTGGTATCGCCGCCTGGGCGTATGATCCTTTAAGAAAGCGTTTCCTTCGGCTGAACGATTCTTCTGCGCAATGACCGGAGTCCTGCGTCGAATAGTGTCACGACGACAATGACACCCACCGCGTGAATCGGCATGCTGCTGGGAAGAGCAAAACGGGATTCCGGCGGTATCGATATTGCGGTGACCAGTGTATGGATAACGACGGTACTCAGTACTATCAAAGCAAAACGCGCAACAGCCTGACTCACCGGAGTATGCACGAAAGACACATGTCGGAAACGAAAGTACCCTATGAAATATGTACAGAGTATGGCAAGAACAAACATAGTCACTGCAGTGGAAGTCGCAAGAGAGTGCAAGCGTCGCTGCACTGGATTTTCACAGCAGAGATACTGGAATGTCCGAGCAAACCTCCCATCGTACGTCAAAACTGCCGGGCGACCGTGCGGGTGTAGCGTCCGGAAGAAATCTGCATTCATAAGGATAAGTTGTGCGTAGAGTTCATTTGGATTTTCCCTGAACTTCAAATACTCCATACCGGCGATCCACCGCGGTGAAAGTAAAGCGGCTGCGTCTCTCAAAACGATACGAACATAGCCGTACGGGTGCTGGTACATGATGCGGCGAGCAAGACTCATTGCGGCTATATCGACATCGTACACATCATGGAGTGTTGAATCTGACGTCAGTGTATTGCCGGTTTTTTTTAATATTTCACGGGAAATATCCGTATGCATGACATGCCCGGCGCGCATGGAAAACACGGTACTCAATAGATCCGCATTGAGATTCGCATCATCGACAAGCGCCGTATTTTTGTCGATCAGTTCTTCGGTCTTATACAAAAAGTGGATACCTTTTTGCGTATACCCGTGCCATTCTCCCATCAGAATGCCATTGCGGACATGCCACAGCCCCGGAGGCATCACAAGCAGCATGAGTGCGGCTGCATACCAAAACATCGTCGAGCGGACATACGGTGATCTTCGGGTGCGAATGATCAACAGACAAAGTGCCGGAACCCACATCAAAAGAAAGACGATGCCGATCGGCCGGACAAGGCAGGAAAGCCCAAGCAGAAAAAACCCGAGCAAGCCGATTCCGGAGCATGTCGTCCGGGACAATGCAAAAGCAACAAGGAGTGTGCCAGCAAAAACGACGTGCGCATACAGTGTATCGGAGAGGATCACCGTGCTATAGAAAAGTATGCGCATGGAAAACACCTCGATCAGAATGAATAACAATCCGGAAAGGAAACCCTTCCGAGAAGAATGGAATATCTCGCCGCAGAGAAGCGCAACGAGAGCTGCATTGATCATAAATAACAATCCGTGCATTAAAAGAACACCAACGGCAGGCTCGGAAGCGTACCCGGCAACCCGCAGCAACAAGGCAAACATGGGCGGTCGGTAGTTATCAGGATACGAGAAATGCAGCAGCGAAAACTGCTGACTCTGAAGTACATACACGCCGGTATCCGGCAAAGAATACCCGTAGGGGTACACTTGAAGAAAAGCCCACAATACGACAAGGGCAAATGCTGCAACAAGGCCGCTCCAGAAAAGTCGCACGGCATTCGTGCGCACGAAGGGATGACGGAATATGGTGGATGTCATACGGAAGCAACTGCAAGCTGTTGTGGCCGAGGTGGACAAACGGCCTCTTTCGTGATCAGGCCGTTTTCCAGTGTGATCAACCTGTCGCACATCTTACTCAGTGCCTCCGGAAACTGCCCGACGAGAATCGCGGATTTTCCCTGGCTCTTCATTGCGTTCAACCTGTCTATGCACTTTTTCTGGAACGAAGCGTCGCCGACGGCAAACACTTCATCGATCAGATAGATATCGGATTCCAGAAATGCCGCTGCGGCAAACCCGAGGCGCATGCGCATGCCAACGCTAAAGCACTTGATGGGCACTTCTCTGTGGGAATCGATGTCCGCGAACTCAAGAATGGCGGGCATCATGTCGCGTATTTCACGATTCGAGAGCCCCTGCAACACTCCATGCATGTGAATATTCTCCTCCGCACACCGTTCCGGATGAAATCCGACACCAAGCTCAAAAAAACACGACATGTGACCGTTGCGATGCACCGTACCGCTGTCCGGAGACATCAGGCCGGCGAGAATCCTGAGCAATGTGGTCTTACCGCTGCCGTTATGCCCCATAATCCCGAGCCACTCTCCACGCTTCAGCGACACACTGACTCCCCGCAGGGCATCGTGATGCCATTTCTTCCGGTGTACCTTCCACCGTATGACGTGATCCTGCAGGAATTGAATCGGCACGGCATACTGCTCAAAGCTCTTGCGGACATCGGTGCAGGAAAGGACGCAGTCTTCCATCGGGGACCACTCTAGCACGGACAAGCCGCCGTCAAACGTCTCTTCTAGTACTCCTCGATGAAGTACGGGCTGCGCTTGCGGAAGATACGTATGCCGTAGAAAAATATTGCGACGCAAATGATGGTAAACGCAAGAAGATGCTCGAGACTCGGCACACCGGATGTGTCGGAATAGAGCAGAATCCGCCGCGCATCGAGCATGAGCAGGGAGAGCGGCTGGAACTGAACAAAGCCGTCGAAAATCCGCGTGAGGGTCGGATACCCGAATTCGTCGACAAATTTCAGAAATGACTGCCACATCGGCCCCTCCGAAGGGTGCTGGTAAAAAATAGGGGTGAGCCAGAAAAGCACGTAGAGAACGAGCGACCAAAGATGCTCGATATCACGGTACTTGAGGGAGTACGCACTCAGAATGGTGCCTACACCGAGCGCAATAAGCGTCATCTGCACAAGAAGGAGCGGCAGCAGGAGATAACTCCACCCCGGGAGAACGTCAAACAGCAATGAAAATGCGACAAAGATGAGCAGGTACGTGAGAAATACGATGAGGTTGGTCCACCCCACCATGAAGACGAGGAGGATTCTCGGAAACGCGATCTTACTGACAATTCCCTGCTTTTGCTGCAGCATGACGACGCATCCGGTTGTCGTATTCGCAAAGTGCTCGAAGATGATGATGCCGAGAAAAAGGTACAGGGGATAATGATGAATGCCCTGACTGACGAACGGACGAGTGACGTAGTAAATGACAATGAATTTCACAACCGGACCGATGAGAGACCACAGGTATCCGAGTACCGAACCATGGTACTTCAAGACGAAATCATGCCAACCGACGATCATTACCGTCGTACAGGCTCTCCATAGAGTGAACCGTCTTTGAGGCATGCAGCAATGGTAGCATGTTTGGTGCATGCGTTGCTTTACTGTTGGTTGCTAACGCCGCAATAAAAACATATGACAACAACTAACAACTAACAACTAACAACCAACAGCTAACAGCTTATCACTTCTTCCCGCTCCGGCATCAATACCTGCATGGCGGGACGAACATGCCGCATACGTTCCGCAAAAGGCTCCATCTGCGCCAACTCGCCGTGAACGAGAATGAGCCTTTGAACACCCTGCGTCGAATAGACGAAATTATCGAGATCGTTCATATCTGCGTGACCGGAATATGCGTTGATGTACACGGTTTCAGCGCGCTTGCGGTACATGCGATCGAAAATTTTCACTTCCGTGATCGTGGGATCAATCACCCTCCTTCCGAGCGTATCATCGGCCATGAAGCCAACGGCTATGACGGTATTGCGCTCATTTTCGATCTCGTTTTTGAGGTGATGGCGGATACGGCCCGCCTCGCACATACCCGAACCCGCCATGATGATCATGGGGCCGGGGGTTCCGTTCAGGGCTTTGCTCTCTTCGGGAGTTTCCGTGTAGCGCACGAGGGAAAACTGGAAAGGATTGTGGGCTCTGCCGAGGAATTGGTCGTACATCTTCTGGTCATAGCACTCCGGGTGCTTCATGAAGACATCGGTGACTTTGGACGCCAGGGGCGAATCGATGACGATCGGTATCGCGGGGATTTCCTTCGCATCCCACAGAAGATGCAGGTCATAGACGATCTCCTGCGTCCGCTCCAATGAGAACGCCGGAATCAGTACTTTTCCGCCGCGCTTTGCCGTGCGGATGATCACATCCCGCAGCGCATGCTTCGCGCTCTCAACATCTTCGTGTTGACGATTGCCGTACGTACTTTCGCATATGAGCGTCTCCACTTCGGGCATCGGTGCAGGATCGCGGATGATCGGCAGCATGGAGCGGCCGAGGTCACCCGAAAATCCCACACGCTTCGTCCTGCCGTCCTCTTCAATTTCAAGAACGATCATCGCGGCACCCACAATGTGCCCTGCATCCAGGAACATCGCGCGAACGCCGGCGCACACAGAGAACCAATCGTTATAATTGCATCCTGTGAAATGCCGCATGCATTCTCCAGCGTCTTTTTGCGTATAGAGCGGACCGTCACACTTCACCATGGATTCCTTTAGGTGCTTACAGAAGAATTCTTCGTCCTTTTCGTTGATGTAGGCGCTGTCCTTGAGCATCACCGCTGCAAGATCCTTCGTCGCATACGTACAGTAAATAGGCGCCTTCCATCCTCTCTTGTGCAACAGAGGAACCCTGCCGACATGATCGGCATGTGCATGGGTCAAAATCATCGCATCCATGTCCTTCGGCTCGAAGGCAAACTGGACATTCTTCACGGCGGCCTCCTGGCGGTGCCCCTGAAACAGACCGCAATCGAGGAGAATTCTCCGCTCACGGGGATACCTGGACGATGCATCGATTCTGATTTCATGGCATGTGCCGGTTACTTCCCGTGCCGCGCCGTGCGGGATAATTTTCATAGAATGTCCTGACGAACTGGATAAAACGCATGGCTTTCTGTCCTCATATTATAGCCTAAAAAAGTGCAAAAAGGTACCCACGACACTATAGTAGCATTTCCATGCGACGGGTTATTTGCAGCGTCTTGGCATTCCTCGCCGTCACATCGATGGGCACCGTTTCCGTGAGTGCCACATCCGTCCTGCACGCGAGTCCGGGGGTGCAATCCCTCACCACACGGGTAGAGCAGAGGCGCCTGGAACGGCACATGGAAGACCGGCGTTCCACATTACGGAGCATATCGTCACGGCCTTCCCGCAGAAGTAGTTCCGCATCCTCCATTCGGTCACTTCTCCAGCGAAGAGAGATGCGCACACGGGTACGCTTGCAGCCGACACAATCAGACACAATGACGACAAACCTGCTTGAGGCGATCAATATCGAGCGCGCCGTACAGGCTCACACCGCGCTGACGTTGAACGCACAACTATCATTGTCCGCACAGCGCCATGCGGAAGACATGATTGCGAGGGATTACTTCGCACATGAGAATCCGGAAGGTTTGCGCGTCGGAGACCGCGTGCGTGCGACAGGCTACGGGGACTTGAATGCCCAGAAGTGCAGGTGTTCCTACCGCATCAGCATCGCGGAAAATCTCGCAAAGGGGCAAAAATTCGTCAACCATGTCATCCAGTCATGGCTGGATTCGCCGAAACATCGCGAAGCGCTGCTCGCCGACGTCTATGACGAAGTCGGCATCGGCATCGCGGGCGACGTGTGGGTACTGAACTTCGGAGGAATCGAAATCAATAGCGGGACGAGCACGCAACAGTAATATCAGGTGATCTCAACGGCTTGCAGTAGGGTATCTACCTCATTCTGTTCCAGAGCACGCAACTCTCCCGTCTTCAGCGTATCGTTCTGCAGGGTCATGATCCGAACGCGTCTGAGATCCCGCAACGGCGCCCCCACCTTCTGACACATACGACGAATCTGCCTGTTTCTACCTTCTGTGAGGATGATGCGAAACGTATCTTCCGCAACCTTTTTCACTTTGGCAGGTTTTGTTTTGGATCCGTCAATCATGACCCCGCGCATCAATTTCAATAATTGACCTTCGGTCACCGGATCGGTCGTGCGTACTTCGTACTCTTTCTCGTGATCGAACTTCGGGTGCGTCAACCGGTACGCCAACACTCCATCATTCGTCAGAAGCAACAAACCGGATGTGTCTTTATCCAATCGGCCAACAGGAAAAATTTTGCCGCGCAACTCGGCTGGAAGAAGATCCTGCACGGTTTTCTGTCCGGGCATGTTGGCATTCGTCGTGACCACGCCAACGGGCTTATGCATGATGTAATAGAGCATTTCTTTTCTGGCTTCGATCACCGCGCCGTCGACTTCGATACTATCCGTCTCCGGGTCTGCCTTTTGACCGATGACTGCAGTCACTCCGTTGACCTTCACCAAGCCCTTTTCGATGTACTCCTCGGCCTTGCGTCGGGAACAAATGCCGCGCGCGGAGAGGATTTTCTGGAGACGTTCCTGCATGTCTGTATTGTAGGCGATCGAGATGCCATTGCCACGGATTGCATTGAATATAGGTGCGGATACGATCCAAGGCGTCCTTATCGCGAATGATACGGTCGTGAAACCGCGGTTGCCACGCAAAACCGGCAATACCCATCGCACGAATGCGTTTGGTGGATACGGATTTGCATTGCGCAATAATCGATCCCAATGATCCGGCCGGACGACGGGGTAATGGGATACATAAACGTATCGCCGTAGAGACGCACCGCCGGTGCGTCTCTACCACCGACGTAACGGGATAATTATCGTCAATGACAATGATCCCATGAATATGGTCGGGCATAACCACAAATGCATCCAACGTAATATTGGATCGAACCAACGCCGTTTTTTGCCATTCATCACATACCACCACCCCCGCATCCGACAAACACATATATCCATTGCGTATATATCCAAACCATGGAATCCGATTTTTGGTACACATCGTAATAAAATACCACCCACATGATGCGTAATCATGTCCACGCATCCGTGCGGATTGAATCCGGTATTTCCCACGAAACAACGCGCCATCATCCATGGCGCCGACGAATACAATGACGAACGTACCGTTGCAATACCGCCAAATATTCCATTTCCTCATCATGGTTTTTCGACTGCAGGATATGGCGATGCAGCAATGAAATATGATCCGAAAATTTCTCCGGAGAGAGCAGCCGGATATGGAACGCGAGTCTAGGCATGCAAAAGGCTCCCCAGTACAGCAGCCGGAACAGCCGATGGGGATACCGTTGCATCAATGATCTGCGTACCCATTTTCAATTCATCCCTTTGTAGAAACAAAAAAACCCGTTCCATGCGGTGACGGAACGGGTCGAATGCGAAGGGAATTCCTTACTGGATGGATGCATCCGCAAGGACATCGAGCTTCAGACGCTCGTAGATGATCTTACTGGTTTCTGCCCTGTTGATGGAGTCCTCCGGGCGGAAAGTTCCGACCTCGGCCCCCTGTGCGTTCTTGTCGCCGCTGACGATACCGTAGAGGTTCGCATAGGCGATATCAGCCTCATACGGATGACCGTTGGTGTCCTTGAATGTGGCGTACAGCGGAAGCACTTCATCATGGAAGACATCCAGGACGACGGTAACGACTTCCGCCCTCTTGGCAGGACGGTTCAGGTCCGCCGGATGCATCGGATCAAACATGCGCACTCCCAAAGCTTCTGCACAGGCGACGTACGGCTTTGCCCAGTGTCCCGTTGCCTGCGGATGCAGGGGGACATTTGTGCAAGAACCAACATCGACCTTTGCAGCCTCCATGGACATCTTCAGGACCTCTGCCACGGTGACATTATTTGCTGGACGGAATTCACCCGTGGACTTTCCCTGAGCATTCTTGTATCCGGAAACGATGCCCCACTCGGCAAGGGAGGCAACGTACGGATTGAACCACGCATCCTCACCGACGTCACGGAAGACCGGACCGGTGATATCATCCAATTGCTCGATGACGTCGCTGAAGTCGGCGGCGTTTGCCGTCTCCCAAACCTGCAGCTCTTCCTGCAGTGCGACGATCTCATCGAAGAAAGCGCCGGCTGTACCAGCGAGAAGCGATGCCGTAAGCGTCGCAGGGATGACGAACCTCTTGAGAGTACGCATGGATGTGTGTTGTGAATGTTCCTCATTATTGTAGCACGAAATACCTGCAGGAACAATTCCCACAGCTGATGCTATTACTTTTGGCTTTCGTTAAGCCATTAAGCAGTTTTCTGTGGAGTATTCGGCACATCGGTCGAAAGCTTCAGAGTGTAGGT
>VGKZ01000013.1 GCA_016866815.1 Candidatus Peregrinibacteria bacterium
CACTCGTGAATCACAAATAACGAATCACCCTTCGACAAGCTCAGGGCAGGCTAATCACGAGTCACGAGTCACGAATCACGAATCACGAATTAGAGGCCTTTCTTTATATCCTCAATCCTGTCGCTGTGGAAGAAAAACAGGCGCCAGTGTTCCGTGACGGGCATCTGCCGGAGGAGTTCTTCGTAGGCAGCTTCCTGCTGCTCTGTGGGCTTGATCCGGATGTCCTCCATCATGGTGTCCCTCTTGAGCTGTGTGATGATTAACACACTCTCATCGGGGTGCACGAGGCCGAGGTTTTCCTTTGCGTACTTGTCTTTGTACTGTGCGCTCTTGTGGTACTCGAGTTCACGGTAGCCCTCCTCTATCCGTTTGCGGAGTGACTGATTCCCCTCGGAAATATCCTCGAGTGTTTTCTCGAAGAGGACGTTCCGGTAGAAGGAGAGTGCGAACCCGAAGGCCATGACGCCGACGACGGTGAGACCGACGACGATCGTGAGTTTTCTGCCGATAGGTTCATTCTGCTGATACGACACGAAAGAAAGCTTATAGCTTTTAGCTTTTAGCTTCTAGGGTCTTGTACACTGCGTGTGTGCGTATCTTTTGTTCAGGCATTGGCGGTATCGGTTTGAGTGCCTATGCGGCACTGCAGAGGGAGAACGGCCATACGGTTTCCGGGAGCGACCGATCACTCAGTGCTGTGACGGATGCTCTCTCCTCGATGGGGATTTCTGTGACCGACAACCAGGATGGATCTGCCGTCCCGGCGGATTGCGATCTCCTGGTGTACTCCGAGGCGATTCCTCCGGATGCACCGGAGAGAGTACGCGCAACGGAGAGCGGGATTCCCCAGATGAATTACTTTCAGGCACTCGGGGAGTTGTCCCGCGGAATGCAGGTGATTGCCGTCTGTGGAACGCATGGCAAATCGAGTACGACGGCTATGGCTGCACTTGCGCTCATCGATGCGGGCCTTGACCCCACCGTTGTCGTCGGCACGCGTGTTCCGCAGCTTGGCGGCAATAACTGGCGAAAGGGATCAGGTGATCTCTTCGTTCTCGAAGCCTGTGAGTACAGGGGTTCGTTTCTGCATTTGGATCCTTCGATCATCGTGGTCACCACCGTCGACTGGGATCATGTAGACGCATATCCGACGCAGGAGAGTTACCGCGAAGCGTTTACAAAATTCTTTGCGAGGTTGCCTCGCGACGGCGTTGTCATCACGCATATGCAGGACGACAATTGCAGCAGTCTCATTCAAAAAGCCAAAAACAGAAAACCACTATCGGGCGTTGTCGATGCGGATACATTCGCTGCGCCAACACTTTCTATTCCCGGAGCACACATGCGCGAGAATGCGAAGCTGGTGGTCGCTCTCGCACGGCATCTTGGGATAGGTGAGGATGCCGCACGGCACTCGCTGCAATCGTTTGCGGGAACGTGGAGACGCATGGAGATGAAAGGAGACACGAAAAGCGGTGTGACCGTCGTTGACGATTACGCACATCATCCGAAGGAAATCATGGCGACGGTGTCGGCCATGCGCGAGAAATTTCCATCACGTCGTCTCGTCTGTTGTTTTCAGCCGCACATGCACGACCGGACGATTGCGCTGTACGGAGATTTTACGAAGGCATTCGAAGGCTGCGATGCAGTGTTCATTACCGATGTATACGAAGCACGCAGGGAAACAGGCGGTGCGAAGGCAGATGTCGTCAAGCTTGCAAAGGATATCGGAGCCACCTACACCGGCACACTGATGAATACGGAAGCCACGTTGCATTCCGATGTACTGAAGTCAGGCGACGTACTTCTCGTCATGGGGGCAGGGGACATCACAGAACTCGCATCAAGAATGTCGAGCGCATCATAGCAACTTAACAACTCAACAACTTAACAGCCTAATAGCTTCCTCCCCGTATCTCCGCGGAGGTCTCTATGTACTGCTGCGTCATGAGTGTCAGCATTTTCGCCATTTCTGCGCGATTGATGGGGTCGTTCGGGCGGAAACTCGTGGATGCCGTATCGACAATGCCGTCTGCGACTGCGGTCTCGATGGCGTGAGCGTAGGGGAGCGTCGGCAGGACATCCTGAAATGTCTTTCCCTTCGGCCACACTGTGGGAACATCGAGTGACCGCAGCAGAGTGGCGACGACTTCAGCACGAGTTGCGGGTCTGTTCGGGTCCGTGCGGGTATCACGGAACACCTCCCACCAGTTCTGCTCTGCGGATGCCCAGAACCGTTCGTACCATTGGCCATCAGCACGGGTGTTGCGGACGGGAACCTCTACTTTTGTTTCATCGAGACCGGACATGCGATGCGCGATCTTCGCCAACTGCGCAAGCGTCACGGAGTCACCTGGACCGAATTTTCCCGTGAGGTTGCCGTTGGCATCGCTGTATCCCGACATGATGCCGTTCTTCGTCACCTTCGCGATGTATTGCGCGAACCACTCCGAGCTTTTGGCATCTTCAAACGTGAGAGATTTTCCGTCGATGATGATGGTGACGAATTCCAGTGCCTTCTCCTCCTCTTTCGTCTGCGGTATTTCATTCAGGGCGTCGCAAGCAACTTCGATGGCGAGCGTAATTCTACCGTCTTTCAGCAGCTTGTCGGACTTCGGCTTCGGCGTTATGCAGTCCGGAATGAGATCGAAGTATGCCGTGTAGAGACCTTCGGGCATTTTTTCGTACATGCCCGGTGTTGTGCCCTTTTCCCCGTATCCGTTCGGGCCTTTCAGGGTGTACTTCATGCCGGACGGCTTGCTCGTCACCGATACCGTTCCCACGCGTGTGAAACTGTAGGTGATCTTCAGGCTGACAACTTGGCCGCCATTGATCGGGAAGGTGAGCTGCTGGCGGTTGACCGTCTGCGAGAGCACCCCGTCCACGGTGAGTTCGATGACAGCGCTGGCGCCCTCTGGAATGTCTGATGTGAACGTGTAGCTCCCCGCCGCGATGTCGGTGAATGTGAATGTTCTATCCTCTGCGACGAATTTATTATTATCCGGTTCGAACAGGGTCCACTTCCCCAGGAGTTCCGGGGATTCCTGTGGTCCCACCTGCGTTATGATGAGCTTCCCCACGCCGCTGAATTGCACGGTCTCCCCGCTCTGTGCCAGCACCACCGGCATCACCGATAGTACAAGGGAAAGTCCGAGAACGCAGGATGCGGCCTTCTTCGACAGGTTCGGCATGTGCATAGTGCTTTGGGAAGTGGAACGTAATAGTTTTGCGTAGAGCGAGTGCGAAGGCAATTGACACCCGTATTTTCCTGTTGTTCCCTTCCCATAGAACCCAAATGCCACAACCGCCAAAGCAGCGCAGAGCGCTGCCTAGACGGAACCCTTCCCCGTACGAATTAGTTGGATGCAGTCAATGCCTGAAACCCGCTTCGGCGGTTCGTGAAGTAGCCGAGTATAGCCGCTCCTGCGGCGGCTGCAAGAATGAGCGTACTATCCATCGTATTGCCTGTTTGCGGTATGGCGGCGATGCCGATGGCGAGCGTGCCACCCACAGGCGCCGTGTAGTGTGCATCGATATCCGGGCTTTCTGCCGAGGCTTTCAGAACGCCACGGTCACCGTTCTTCACGGAGTCGGAAATCGTCATTTCAAAGGTGACGTTCCACGATTGCCCTGCGAAGAGTTCGGAAACGTTCCAGACGAGTGCATTGCCGATGACGCTCCCTCCCTGCGGAACGGGTAGTACCGGTGAAAACATTGCAGGATCGAATGCGTCGGAAATGTGCAAGTCATGCAGCGTCTCGCGGCTGACGTTCCGTACAGTGAGTGTGATCCGGACCTTCGAGCCCGGAACTGCTTCAGTCATATTGCTTTCCTGTACGATGCGCAGGGCGGGTGACGCTGTAGACGATGCAGGTGCCGGGGCAACGGGAACTTCACGTCCTGTTGCGAGGGGCTTGTTCGTTTTTCCCGGGGTACTGATTTTGCGCGTTCCACAATTGAGTACGGCGTAGAAGGAAATCTCCCCTCCGGCGGTGAGGGGGCGTTCCTGGCTTTTCTGCGCCTCACATTCCTTTTTCGTGTCGTAGAACACGGTGTATACCCCTTCATTCAGCATATCGAAACGGGCGGGTGTCGTTCCGCTTTTACTCGTTCCGTTGGGGAACGAGAGCGAGAAGGATACGCCTTCCGGATCGCTTTCGATCGTGACCGTTCCGAGGTGCATGTACGAGATAGCGAACTTCACGTCCTGCCCTTCGGCAATGGTGATGCTGTAGGTGCGGTCGGTCGTATCGGCGATTTTCACCGGTCCGCGGTACACTTCGAGACGACTGCGTGAGCCGAGGGGTGGTTTGATGCTGAGCGTGTAGTCTCCTGCGGGAAGCTCGCTGAAGGATCCGCCTTCCGCATTGCCGGTTTTGGTGACGGCCGGACCGGAGAGCGTGTACGTACCGAAGTCTGCTCCCGTTTTTGTCTGCTCGACGAGCACGGTCACTCCGGCTGCGCTCACCGAGAACGGAGCGACTGCAGCGACTGCTATGGAGATGACGGCCAATGTCAGGCGAGTCGAGATGTTCATAAAGGAGAGTATTAAACCAATAAATATGATAATTGTCAATGTTCATAAACAATACAGAATTGCCAACTTAAGGCATTATTCTGCAAATCAGCGCCATCCATGGGGCTTTTTCACCCCAGTCTTGCTGCGAGGCCGCCTTCCCAGATTTCGTGCAGTACGTGGAGCGATTCCCGGACAATGTCTTTCCCGTCGCGGATCACGGTGAGTTCCGGCACATCCGTTGTTTCGCCGATGACATGCGCATGTGCGCCTGCTTTCCTGGCAATCTTCTCCACGGTGCCGACGTGCTCTCTGGGAACTTCCAGAATGAATCCGCCGCTTTCGGAGAAGAGAAGCTTGTCTGAGGACAGCTCGGATCCGAATGCCTCGAGGCGAACGGTGACACCCGTTTGTCCTCCCACCTTTCGCTGGGGCAGGGTCATTTCGAAGAGTGCGAGGAGAAGGCCGCCGTCGCTGATGTCGTGACACGAAAGGACGTTCTTGCTCGCAATGGCAGCGATGACGGCGTGCATTTCCCGGGCAGCTTCACGAAAGTCCGGTTTCGGCAGATTCGTGCCGAGCAGGGAATCCTTCTTCTGTCCGGAGAGTTCCTCCAGAATCTGGTAGTACGCGCTCGCGCCGCATTCATCCTTTCGTGTGCCGATGAAGAGCAGTGCAGATCCCGCTTGCTTGATCCTCATGTCGACGGCATTGCATGCATCGCTGATCACTCCGATGCAGGCGACGACCGCAGTCGGAGGAATTCCCCCGTTGTACAGGCTGACGTTACCGGAGATGACGGGGATGCCTTCGTTCTCGAAGAGAATCCCTTTTCCTGCGTCGGCGATGCCGAGGACGCCGCGTTCCAGTCCGGCGAGTTCCTCCGGTACTTCGGGGTTCGCGTAGTTGAGACAGTCTGTGAGTGCGCGTGGCACTGCGCCGCAGGCAGCGACATTGCGCATGCATTCCACCGCGGCATTCGCACCTTGCCAGTACGGGTCGATCTTCCCATGGCGGGGATTGCCGTCAGCAGCGAGAGCGACACCCGTATGCTCGAGGTGGACGTCGATTTCCCAGCCGGGGTGCGTTCCCTGGTGGACGTAGCTCTGTACATCCTGCAGTGGCGCGATGACGGAGGCGTCACCTTCCCCCGCTTCGATGACGGTGTTCCCGATGACATCCTTGTCGTAGTGGAGCAGAGCAGGGGATTTGCTCGCGTGGTTCGGGTGCGCAAGCATCGCTCTGAAAATGTCCGCAATGGACCACTTCTTCGTCTGCAGGGTCACCGTCTGCCCCGTGCACGATGTATGCGGTTCACTGACGTGTGGTTCTTTCCAGAGTGTCGGTCTGGTGTACTGCAGGCCGCAGGTGATGGCCGTTGCCTTTGCTTTGCAGACTGTCTCCCCTCTGTACGTGAGGTGGAAGATGCCGCCGTCGGTCACTGTGCCGATCACGCTCGCGCGGGCATTCTCCGCAACTCTCGGCAGATCCCATGTTTCATTGAAGTGTTTCAGAATGTGCCCGGTAAGGCTGGGATGGCAGCAGAAGCAGAGGCGCTCCTGAGTCTCGGCGCAGGCGATGACCTCGGGTGGCAAATCTTCGATTGCAGTGTGAACCTTTTCGAGATGAACGTCCGCACCGAAACCCCTATCGGCAACTTGCTCGACGGATGCGCATACGACACCCCCCGCGCCGAGATCTTTGCAGCTCACTTGATGAAGGACGCCTTCCGCCACCAGCCAGTCGAAGAGCGCGTAGGTACTCGCGAGAATGTGGCGCTCGAGGAAGGGATTGGGCTCCTGCACTGCTCCGGTGTTCTTCTCCTTGTCTTCATCTTTCAGTGTGGCGCTTGCAAACGAAGCCCCGCCGAAACCGCTTCTGTCCGTCGCCTTGCCGACCAATATGATGTCGTATTTTTCCCTGGCTGCTTCCTCCGGTACGGTGCTGTGAATGATCTCGTCCTCCCGCACGATGCCGACGGCGATGGCGTTCACCAGACATTGCTTATTGAATGACGAGTCAAAGACCGTATCGCCTCCGAGGTTCGGTACGCCGAGGGGGTTGCCGTAGCCGGCGATGCCGCGAATCACTTCCTTCGCGATGGTACGGGTCTCCTCCGTGCTCAGGTCGCCGAGCCTGAGCATGTCCATGGCGCCGATGACGCGTGCGCCCATGCAGACCACGTCGCGGACCGTGCCGCCGACGCCGGTCGCTGCACCTTCGAACGGCACCACTTGCGACGGTTTGTTGTGGGATTCGTGAGTGACCACCAGTCCCCATCGCTTTCCTGTGGGCTCGTCGGTGATCGCGACGATCCCGCTGTCTTCGCCGGGTCCGAGGATGATGTGGCGTCCTTTCGTGAGAAAGCTTTTCAAAAATCTCCTGCTCGATTTGTAACTGCAGTGTTCGCTTCCCTGCACGCCCCAGATCACGGCTTCCGTCAGGGTTGGGTCGCGTCCAAGGAGTTCCGTCGTCTTGCGCGCTTCGCTGACGGTAAGGCCGATTCTGTTCTCCTTGAGCGAAGCCGCAACCTCCTCATCGGTTTGTTTGGAGAAGGGGAGGACGGTGGCGGCGGGGAGAGTGACCATGGAAAAACGTATGCAGAGTATGCAGGAAGACCGGTTCTTTGTCACAACAGGTGTTCGTATTTTTCAGTGTGACTGCTAGGCTGTAGTGGTGAAGAGATTCTTTGCATCATTTGAGCAGCATCGCATTCTCGGGGGCGCCGCCGTCCTGGCTGTCACGCAAATTGCTGCGTCCGTTGCTGGGCTTGCCCGCGATCATTTGCTGAATCGCACGTTTCCCGGTCTCGATACTGTTGACGTGTACTTCGCTGCTTTCCGTCCCAGCGATCTCCTGTTTCAGGTCACCATCATGGCCGGCTACTCGGTGGCGCTCGTGCCACTTCTTGCGAAGTATACATCCCATGAGCACGAGCGCGGGATGGATGACCTTCTCAACGGTGTCATGGGATTAGCGGCAGTGGTGTTCGGTGTTGTTGCCCTGGTGCTCGGTCTTGTACTTCCGGCTATCGCGCCGCTCTTCGTTCAATTCGAGGGAGAGACGCTTGCGGTCTACATCACGTTCGGACGCATCGCGTTGCTGACGAACTTCCTCTTTGTTTTCGGCAATGCTTTCGGACAGTACTTCATCACCATTCAGCGGTACTGGATTTACGGACTGACGCCGGTTCTCTACACGCTTGGAACGATTGCCGGTACCGTTTTCCTCACTCCGAACATCGGTGCATACGGCCCCGTGGTCGGCACGTTAGCCGGGGCGCTCCTGTACGTTCTCGTTCGTCTCATAGGTGCCATGCATACGGGTTACCGTCCGAGAATTTCGCTCTGGCATCCGGATATTCGCGAGCTGGGATGGTTGATGATGCCGAGGATGATCGCCCTTGGCGTTCTCCAGGTAGAGTTGCTCTTCTTCGATCGTGTCGCTTCGGGTCTTGCTGCAGGTTCGATTACGATCAACAGCAACGCCAGAAATTTTCAGTCTGTCGTTGTCGGTGCGGTAGGTATAGCACTCGCTCAATCTGCATTCTCATTGCTCAGTCAGGCTGCCGCGAAGCGTGAAGCAAAGCGATTTATGTTGTACCTGAGGAAGGGGATTGGCATTATGCTCATGTTGACGATTCCGGGATCGCTCGCTCTATGGCTACTTGCGCCTGTTGCCGCGTGGCTCGTACATCTTCAGGATGTTCTTCCCGTCTTCACGATGTGTCTTGCTCTCTATGCATTGAGCATTCCATTTGAGAGCGTGAGTCACCTCCTTCTCCGTGCGTTCTATTCTCTAAAAGACACGACGGTTCCCGCTGTCCTGACCGTTCTCAACGGCACTGTGGCCATCGGAGTATCCTGGTACTTTGCACCGCATTACGGCGTCTACGCCCTTGCACTGGGCTTTGCTTCCGGCCAGATCGTGCAGACGGCAGGACTGGCGATTCTTCTGCCGTACAGAATGAAACATCTGCAATGAACGCCTTTACTGCTTGATCGTGAAATCTTCGCAGCCTTGCGTGTCGGTTTCGTGTGCCAGCACTTTCTCCACGCGTGCTGCGGGAGGTCCTCTGTGGCACCACGCGATGAATTGCCGGATGGCGTCATCCATGCCCTCCGCGTGAATCTCCACGGATCCGTCACTGCAATTTTTCGCCCATCCCTTTACACCAAGTGCATCGGCCTGCTCTTTTGCTGTTGCACGGAAGAACACACCTTGCACACTGCCGGCGATGCGGAGGATCACTGCTCGCACAAGATGTGAGTATAGCTATTCTCCCTCCACCTTGCGTTCAATTTCCAGAATTTCTGCAGGTACGGACAGTACGGTTTTCATGCCATCTCGTATTTGTTCGCGATACACGGAACGAACGTTGACCGGAATGGTATCGTGAGCCAGTTGGAGAAGTGCATGAACGTTTGTTTCCAGTGTGCAGTTCACTTTTCCGTTTAGAATACTGACTGAGAAATATTCCGTCCACAGAGATCGTGCTGCCAGAAAAATTCTATACCACGCAGAGGCTCTGTTATCCGGATCATGGTTCTCCTGTGAAAAGGCAGAAATTTCCCTCCTGAGAGCCTCCATCAGATCACTGCAATCATCCATAATGCTTACTTCTTCTTCGCCTGCGTGAAGTCCAGTTCGACCGGTGTTTCACGATCGAAGATGAGCACGTTCACGGTGAGCTTGCCCTTGTTGATATCGACGGAATCGACCGTACCTTCGTAGTTCTTGAATGGACCGTCGATGATGACGACGAGGTCGCCGATCTGGAAGTCGCTCTTGAATTTCGCCTGCTGCTCGCCTATGCGGCGCTCGATGACGCCGAATTCCTCCGGAGTCACGGGAACCGGAATGTTTCCGGAGCCGACGAAGCCCGTTACGTTCGGCGTGTTACGCACCAGATACCACGACTCATCCGTTACCGTCATGTCGACGAGAACATACCCCGGAAAGAGTTTCTTCTCCTCTTCGATCGGTTCGTTCTTCCGGAACGTCAGCTGCTTCTCCTTCGGGACCTGAACGTCGAAGATATAGTCCTGCATACCCATAGATTCGATGCGCTGCTTGAGCGATTCGGCGACGGCGTCTTCATAGCCGCTGTACGTGTGCACGACGTACCAGTTTCTTCCGGCATTGGGGTCCTGTTTGCCCATAGAATCAGTAGGTGAGGGAGAGGAGGAACGTCACGATGAGCGACAGTGCGTAATCGATGACGCCGAAAGCGAGGGACGAAACGAGGGTGAAGCCGATCACGATGATCGACAAACGGATTGCCTGCTGTCGTGTTGGCCAGCGCACGTGCCGCAGCTCTGAGATCGAATCGTTGATGTAGGTCATGAAGGCTTGCATGGTTGCCGTGTGATCTTAAAAAACCCCTCCCGGGGCGCACTGGAGATAGTACCATTCCAGCGGGTTCCGCGCAAGCGAAAGAACGAATACCTAAATACCGTACTCCGGCGCCTCCAGCGCATGGATTTTGCTGATGGGCAGAGCAATGATCCATACCCTCCCTGCGATGCTCTTTTCGGGAACGAACGGCGAAGCGGCACCGGTCTCATCGCGGAAACTCCGGGAGTCGAGGCTTCCCTGCCTGTTGTCACCGAGGAGGAAGTAGTGCCCTTCGGGTACCTCGTACCGTATTTCATCCGTGTTCCCTCCGCTCGGCGGAGCCTGGTACGTATGCCCGGCATTCTTGTTGCTCAGGTACGGCTCCTTCAGGAGTACCTCCTCCGACAGTCCTTCCCTCAGAACGTAGACGCTTCCGCCTTCGATGATGACGGTATCGCCGGGAACGCCGATGATGCGTTTGACGTAGGGTTTCTTCGGGTCCGTCGGTGGGCGGAGCACGATAACATCCCCGCGCTTGGGTTCGCCGATGCGGTACGCGAGCTTGTTGATGATGATGTATTCCCTGTGTTCCAGCGTCGGCACCATGGAATTGCCTTCCACCTGGAACGGAGACACCAGAAATGTCCGTATCGTTCCCACGATCGCCACGATGATCACGATGTTCAGGACGACGTCGAACAAGTGAAAGAGGAGCCCGTGGCGTTCATTGGACATTTCCATACGGGAAAGTATAGCTGCATCCATGGTAAAATCCACAGCAGTCCTCCTGTGGCTTTTGCAGCTTCCGGAGCTATAATCAGAATCGTGTTCGGTTCCCGACTGTTTCTCCGGCACCTCGATGATGACGAGGAGCTCGTGCGCATTGTCCATAAGCACTGGCTCGTCGGGCTGCGCGAATTGTTTTGGCCGTTCGTCAGCCTCGCTGCCTCATGGGCGTTCTATGCGTCTGCGCAGTATCCGACGGTTCTCTACGCCGCAGCCTTCTGGAGCGTGTTCGGCCTCGTCTGGCTCCTGCGGAATTTCAACGACTACTACCTCGATGCGTGGATCATCACCGATCAGGGCGTCATCGACGTCGCGTGGCATGGCTGGTTTCACCGCCAATCTTCCCGTGTGCTCTACAGTGACATTCAGGGTGTCAGCTATGAAATTGTGGGAATCCTCGGGACAGTGCTGCAGTTCGGCACGATCAGCATCGAAAAAATCTCGACGGGAAGTATGCTATCGCTCGATTATGTGAAGCGGCCGCGCTCGGTGGAGAAAACCATTCTGAGGCAGATGGAGGGGTATCTGCATGGAAAAAATCTCACGGATGCAAAGCATGTGCAGGAACTCCTCGCCCAGATCGTCGCACGGGAAATGCAGATGGACGGATTGCCGGAGGGAGAAGAGGACTCAGAAGATCCAGAGGATTCAGACGACTCAGATGACTCAGTCGACAGTGACGATGAGTAGATAGTGCATTTCCCCCGAACCCGCATGGTTCTTCCACTGATTCTCCTCCTCGCAGCAGCGGTGATCACCGTGTTGTTCGTTGCATGGAAGCTCAGTCGCAGGAGGAGGGTTTCGCAGAATGACCGTCAGAAGATAGCGTTGGAGTGGTCACATGCGTTGTCACTTCCGGCACCCGAGGCGAAGATTCTCGAGGCAGACAAAGTGCTCGATCACGTGATGAGCGCGCTCGGCGCAGAAGGTTCGTTCGCCGATAAACTCCGAAATCTCGGGCCGCGTCTGAAGAACCCCCAGCTTCTTTGGGATGCACATAAGCTCCGTAACCGTATCGCACATGAGACGGGAGTACGAGTGGATCGGAAAGAAGTGGAGCGGGCACTGAGGTCTTTTGAGGAAGCGATGCATGCATTTCTCCGCTCATGAGTACTCGTATTGTTGTATCCGTTCGACGTTAGTATTCTTATAGCCAGTAACTATAAACGAAAAACGCGTCATGAAGCCCTCTCTTCTCCTCATCGGCCTCGGTAACCCGGGTGCGCAGTACAAGCGTACGCGGCACAATGTGGGCTATCTTGCTCTCGATCGTCTCAGCGGCGAGTTCGGGGAAGGAGACTGGGATGTGAAGCAGAAATTTCTCTCAGATGTGCAGGAGGCTCGTGTGAGTGTTGCGCCGGCACTGCTCATGAAGCCGACGACGTACATGAACCTTTCCGGCGATGCTGTCCGGAAGGCGGTGACGTACTACAAGCTCCGTCCCGCATCGCAGATTATTGTTTTCGTCGACGATATCGATCTGCCTCTCGGAGATGTCCGCTTCCGCATGACCGGAGGTCCAGGAACGCACAACGGCATGAAGTCGATAGTTGATTCCATCGGCAAGGATTTCCCACGCATACGTATCGGTATCGGTCCGAAGCCCGCGAAAGGGAATTTGGCCGCCTGGGTTTTGAGTGCGCTCACGGCCGGAGAAACGAAGAAACTTGGAGAGGCGTTCGATCGGCTGCCGGATATGGTTCGGAAGTTTGTCATGGAGTCGTCGGAGCATTCAGAGAACGCGGAGGATTAGCGCTAAAAAAAGTGCGGGTTTCCCCGCACTCTCTGATGATGCTTCGATGGTGTTTACAGGAGGAACTTCCTTCCGATCGCGCCTCCCGCTGCGAGACCCGTGAGAATGGTCGTCATCCAGACGATCATCGGCAGTGCGCTGTCTTGCGATGAGGTGTCAGAGGTCAGCTCTTCATTGCGCTCCGTGATGTACTGGTCGTTGCCGCCCAGGCTCTTCAGGAACCCTCCGAGACCGGTCTGGGGCGGGCGGGGTACCACGATGGTGTGCGTATCGCTTCGGGTGAGGTTGTTCCCACGTACCGTAGCGGTATTCAGGATACTCGTGCCGAGCGTGAGTCCCTCCTTTACCCGTGCGCGGTAGCGGACGATCGTGGTCGAGTTTCTGCGGAGCGTTCCGAGGTTCCAGCGGATGGTTCCGGAGGAATCGTTTCCGCCGCCTGCATCGATGATGGTGAGGTACTGCGAGGGGTACTGGTCTTCGAGCGTCGCGTTGGCGATGTCCGCGTTGCCGGGGTTGCGGATGGTGACCGTGTAGGTGACGCTTGTGCCGGGGAGAGCTTCCGTGTGGTCCGCCGTCTTGTCGATGGTGAGATCAGGAGTGCCGCTGTTCGGTGGAGGTGTGTCGCAGATGTTGCGGATCCGCGTCACTTCTGTGTCGCTATCGCCTCCGCGGATTCTCACGTCCACACGTACGGTGTCTCCATCGCGCATGTCCGTGTCCACCCGCACTCTCAGGCGGACTGTTCTGGAGCTATTACGGCTCACTTTGATGTTGTTCCATTCAACGCGGCTGTTGCTGCGCTCGCGGCCGCCGTCGGAAGATGAGCGGTAATCCGTGTCACCGTCGAGATCGGCTTCCAGATCGACTGTTTCGTTCGAGTTGCCGCTGTTCGTCAGGCGGATGTCGTACTCGATTTTGTCGTCGTAGCAGATATCGATCGGATCCGGATCGTCGTTGACACTGATCTGGATGTCGCCGTTCCTGTTATCGTCGAATTCGACCAGTGTCGTGTCCGATGCCGAAGGACCGTTGGTGACGGTTGCGATGTTGTAGATCGTCGTATCCGTGTTCAGCGACGAATCGATACGGACCTGCAGCGTCAGCGTCTTGCTCGCACCGGCGTTGAGCGGGAATGTCCAGCGGACGTTGCTACCGTTGAGCTGGCCGCCGTCGGAGGCGGAGACGTACGTCGTCCGGCTCGGAATCGGGTCCGTTACTTCCACAGAGGTGGCGTTGCTCGACCCGACGTTCGTGACCACGATGACGTAAGTCAGCGTGTCTCCGGCGGACGCGGTCGTGCGGTAGTCCGTCTTGCTGATGGTGAATGTGTTGCCGCCGCATTCGATACGTGTGCGCACCGGGTTGCTCCACTTCGGGTCGATACCCGGCTGCTGCGACCATGTGTCGGCGATGTTCGTGATGTACTGGTTGCAGGGAGCGGTCTGCTTCACGCGGAAGGTCAACTGGAAGATGCGCGATGCATGTGCAGCGAGGTCGAATTCTCCACAGATCACCTGGTTTCCGTTCGTGTAGTACGTGCAGATGTTGTCATTTGCACTGACGAACTCGAGGTGGTCCGGAACGGGATCGATGAGGCGGTTTCTCGTCGTGTTGAAATTGAGGTTGTTCGTCACGGCGATGCTGTAGGTGATGAGGTCACCGATGCGCGCCGTTTGTGGCCCGGCTTTCACGAGATCAAGCGTCGATGTTGCACAGTTGACGGATCCTGCCGTTGTTGAGCTGTTGTTGCTTGGCGTGGGGTCGGTTGTGTCCGACGTGACGGTTGCGGTGTTGACGACTGCCTTTGAGCAGAAGGCCTCGAACGGCAACTCGAAGGCAATTGTCAGGCTTCTCGTAGCGCCGTTTGCGAGCGTTCCGACGTTGCAGTTCACGGTGTTTCCCGTGACGGAGCAGGATGCGTCGCTCTGTGCTGGCTTGAAGATGAGCGGAATCGTGAATGTCTGTTCCTGCTTGAGAACCGACGGAATGGGGTCGCTGACGCGGATATTCGTCGCCGTCGCGGGACCGTTATTCTTCACGTTGATGTTGTAGAGGATCGTCGTGCCGCGCATCGGTTGTGCGGGACCCGTCTTGTAAATCTCCACATCTGCATTGGTCGGAGTACACGTTACTGTCACAGTCGCCTGGTTACTCCAGGCAACTGGCGTGTTGTCCATGGTCGCCTCGGCGGTGTTGCTTACGGTGCCGCATGGCGCGTTCTGATTCACTGTGAAGGCAAGAACGAACATCTGGAATCCGCCGTTGGGGTTCACTGTCACAGGTCCGCAGACCACGGTGTTGCCGATCAGTGTGCAGCTCGCTGTGCTTCCGGCGTCGTCGTAGGTCATGCCGGCGGGTACAGGGTCGTTGATGCGAACGTTTGGTACGGCAAGCGTTCCGTCGTTGAATACTTCTACCGTGTACGTCAGGGAGCCTCCCTGCGGAACGCTCGGCGTGCTCGGCGTCTTCATGACGCGGAGGTTCGGTCCTGGGCAATTCACACCGGTGGATACTTCGTTCGTCCCGATGATTGAAGTGCCGTCTGCAAGGACGTTGGCGGTATTCTTGATGAGGCTTCCGCACGTTGCGTTCTGGTTCACGGTGAAGACGAACGAGTAATCGTCGCCTGCGCCGGGATTGATCGGCGTGTTGCCGCACTTAACTTCGTTGCCCTGCAGGAAGCAGCGCGGGTCGCTGAGAGCGGCGTTGTACGTGAGGCCGGCTGGTACCTGGTCGATGATCCAGATGTTCGTCAGCTGGCTGCCACCGGTGTTCTGGATGTGGACGGTGTAGGTGATGTTTTCACCCGGCTGTGCCGATGTCTTGTTCACGGACTTCGAGGTGGTGAAGCCCGCCTCAGCATGAGCTTTCGGCGTCGGGGAAATTGGGATCGGAAATACACCTGTAGCGAGCTGCGCTGTGACAAGCGCGCTCAAGGTAAGGCTGGAGAGAAACCTGCGGTATGGACGGTTCGTCATAGCCGTTTTTTGCAAAAAGGCGATATTTATACATAACAAATATTAATTTGTCAATATATATGTTTTACCCTGCCATTAGGGCTAAACGCTTATTATGTTGAATAATTTTGTCTCATTTGACACTTTGGCGGAGCGGACCGATATTTTGACCGAAAACCGTAATCC
>VGKZ01000014.1 GCA_016866815.1 Candidatus Peregrinibacteria bacterium
CAGACTTCGAAATCCTCGCAATCCTCGCAGACCTCCCCTTCTCCTGCTACCATCATCTCCTCATGACTCTCAAGCGCACCGCGCGGGCTGAACCGGTGATCGAGCCGACGAAAACGGCGGGGGAGCAAGATGTACTGGATGCCGGCCTGCGTCCGAAGTCTCTTGCGGAGTACGTCGGTCAGAGTGACATCAAAGGACACCTCCTCGTGCACATCGCTGCAGCCAGGAAGCGCAGCGAGCCTCTGGGGCATGCGCTCCTGCATGGCCCTCCCGGTCTGGGGAAAACGACGCTCGCCCATATCATCGCACGAGAGATGCATGCGCAGGTGCGTGTGACGTCAGGTCCGGCGATCGAGAAGCCGGGAGATCTTGCATCACTGCTGACAAACCTGGAGCGCGGCGACGTTCTTTTCATCGATGAAATCCACCGAATGCGCCCGGTGATCGAAGAGGTGCTCTACAGCGCAATGGAGGATTTCGCTCTGGACCTCGTCATCGGCAAGGGGCCGACGGCACGGTCGATGCGTTTGGACTTGAAGCCCTTCACGCTTGTCGGAGCGACGACGAAGATCGGCTCCGTGAGTGCTCCTCTCCGCGACCGCTTCACGCACAACTTCAAACTGGGTTTTTACAACACTATCGAAATGGAGCAGATCGTGGAACGTACTGCGGGGATTTTGAACGTACCGCTGGACGAAGGTGCTGCACGGCTCATCGCATGTTCCTGCCGTGCCACCCCGCGTATAGCCAATCGTCTGGTCCGCAGTATCCGGGACTTCGCCCAGGTGAAAGACGAGGACCGCATCAGCCGTGACCGCGCGGAGCGCACGCTCCGCTCTCTGGGTGTCGATGAACGCGGACTCGACAGCACCGATCGCATGATTCTCTCCGCCATCATCGAGAAATTCGCAGGAGGGCCCGTGGGGCTTTCGACGCTCGCAGCAGCGACGGCGGAGGAGCCGGATACGCTCGAGGACGTCTACGAGCCGTACCTCATGCAGTGCGGGTATCTGCAGCGCACTGCGAAGGGGAGAGTGGTGACGCCGCTGGCATATGAGGTCTTGGAGATGGCCATGCCCAGCGATGCGCAGAAAGCCCTATGGTAATTTGTTATTCGTGATTCGTGATTCGTGAGCTATCTTCCTACTATCCGGATCACGAATCCCGAATCACGGATCACGAATCCCGAATCACGGATCACGAATCCCGAATCACGGATCACGAATCCCGAATCACGGATATGGTATGCTGCGCCTATGTCTACTCATACGGTAGGGCTTCTCATAGGCGGCATCCTTCCTGCGGTGATGTTCGGGTTCTCGAACGTATTTCTGAAGGCGGGAACGCAGCAGGGCGTCTCGACATCCGTAGCTATTTTTATGATCGGAGGGGCCGTCATGGTCACCGGTGTCATCCTTTTCTTCGTTTTGCCCGGGCGTGAATTCCACGGGGCCGGATTTTCGTTCCTCATGGGGCTTTGCTGGTCCGTTGGTGTTGCCTGCGCCACGGTCGCTCTGCAGAGGTTTCAGATCCCTCTCTCGAGTCTCGTGCCGCTCTTCAATCTCAATACACTGATCTCCGTGTTGCTGGCGCTCTGGATTTTTGCGGAATGGAAACAGGTGCAGGTGCCGCAGCTTCTCTTCGGCGCATTGCTGATCGTCGCGGGAGGAGTGATGGTTGCACGGGCATAATGTATATATTTTGTATTACATTTGACTGACAGCATTTCGGATACTTTCTTCGAATTTCTTCCGAGTGAATTCCATTGCCCGTGCGCGGCACGCTTCACGCGTGTAGACATCTTTGCGGAATCCTGCCAGTGCGTTTTGCAGAGATTGCGATGTTGCATCGGTGAAGAATGCACCGGTTTTTCCTTCGACAATTGTTTCCAGAGCGCCGCCTTTTCCGTAGGCGATCACCGGTGTGCCGCAGCTCATCGCTTCGAGCGGCGTGATGCCGAAGTCTTCTTCGCCCGGGAACAGGAGTGCCTTCGCATCGGTCATCAGGTCGCGCAGCTCGTCGTTCTGCCGGTATCCGTAGAACTCAATTGTCGGTCCGGCAAGACGCTCGAGTTTTTCTCTCTCCGGTCCTTCACCGACGATCTTGAGATGCACTCCGAGCGCATTGCACGCGCTGATTGCCAGGTCGATGCGCTTGTATGCGGCGAGGGTGGAGACGATGAGGAAGTAGGGGGTGAGGTTAGGGCGTAGGGGGTAGGGGGTAGGGCTTTGAGTGAGCCACGCGTCATCGACGAACGGGTAGACGACGTCGCTTTCCCTGCGCCAGTAGAGTTCGATGCGTCTCTGCACTGTTCTCGAGGCAGCGAGCAGCATGTCCGGCCGTGCTGCGGCTTCCGCATCCCATGTGCGTAATCTGTGGAACGTGCGCTGCAGGTAGCGCTTCTTCAGCGGCCCCAGCACACCTTTGCCGGCGCGCTCCACGATGTCGTGTGTCCTGTCCCACAGGTAGCGGGCGGGGGAGTTCACGTAGCAGAGGTGCTTGGGTTTTCCATTCGTGATGATGCCGTGGGCAAATGCCGACGAAGAGGAAATGACGAGATCGAATTCCGAAAAATCGAAGGACTCGATCATCGAAGGGAAGTGGCGGAGGTACAGATGATGATTGAGGCGACAGGGCGTAGGGAGTAGGGCGTAGGGTGTAGGGCTTTGCGCAGTGCGAACGCGTTCTTTCGGAAATATGCCTCCCAGCTTCCTTTCGTCGTAGAGGAGAGTGTAGATCGGCGCGTCCGGAAACATGTCTGCAAGACACACGAGCACCTTCTCGGCACCGCCGCGCATGGTCAGGAGTTCATGGACAAGTGCAACCTTCATGGAAGCAGCTTACCTGTCCTCCGTAGCCTTGGCGAAGGAGGATCGCTTATCGCTTACAGCTTATAGCTCTTTCGTTTCTTCTTTCTCTTTATCAATATTTCCTTCTCCTCCCGCTTCCACCCCTTCACCTCCGCCTCCCGTTTTCGCGCAGCAGAGAGTGTTCTGCATCTTTCACTGTAGATGATCTTCACGGGTCGGCGACTCCGTGTGTATTTGGCTCCGGTACCGGCATTGTGCTTCGCCTCCCGTTCTTCAAGGTTGATGCATGTTCCGCAGTACAACGTCTGATCTCTGCAGCGCGCGATGTAGAAGAAGTGGGGCACGCCGGAAAGTATAGCAATACTGCCGCAGTCTCTGGACTTGGCGAATTCTCATGCTACGTTGCCCGCATGGCCCTTCGTACAGTATCGGCACTGATTCTCCTACCGCTTTTCGTATCTGCCGCTTCGTCGGATGCCGTTCGGTTGTGCCGTGATAATGCGTTAATTTCCCGGCTCGTTGCCGAAGAGCGTGCTGAGCAGAATTACCTTCGGAAGCTGGATGAGGCCCGTGAGCGAGCTGCTCAGGATTACCAGAGCCTGCTTGTGATGAGCAGTCTCGATCAGCGTAAGGAGCAGAGAAAATTCATCAAAGAGCGCTTCAGGAATTCGGAGAAGTTTGAGCGCGATCAGCGAAAAGCGTCGATACGATCGGCGAAGGATGCGGAGAAGTCGGCCCGTGAGCGGTGCAAGTCACAGACGGGAAAGGGGATTGGTGAAGTCTGTTTCAGCTCCGGCGAATGCCAGTCGGATCTGCGGTGCTCCACGGAGAGAGGCGATTGTCAGCGGGTGTGCCAAAACCCCAGTGACGTCTGTATTCTGGTGTGCAGCGGGCGGTGCGAGAGGCGCTAGGGGTGGGTACTATAGCGCATGAATTTGAATGAGAGTATGCTATTAGGCATGACGAATATTATTGAAAAGTACAGCATGCAAAATTCCCCAGTTCCTCTTCCGACATTGGAGGAACTCTACCGAGCAATTGATAATCCCGAAGGAGCAGATGGAAAATTGAAAAGGTATATCGAATTGCGCCCTGCAATGGTAGAGAATCTGAAGAGTATACGGGGTATCCTTACAGGTAACGAATGATTTGGTGGGTCGGGAGGGATTTGAACCCTCGGCCAATGCCTTAAAAGGGCACTGCTCTACCACTGAGCTACCGACCCAGAGAATGCACTTGAGAGCAAGGAACAGGAGAGGGATCGAGCAGGCGTTTTTGTACTGAGCTACCGATCCATATGAGCACTATAAACCATGCATTGTTGCTGTTCCATAAGGATTTCTTTCATTACAGCATCCAGCTCGCGATGGCGAAGTAGACGGTGACAGAGAGAATGTCCTGCAGGATGGTCGCGATGGGGCCGCTTGCATTCGCCAGATCCAGTTTTCTTTGCCGAACAGGAACGGTATGAGAAGGCCGGAGACCATGGAGGAGATGATGGCCGCGCCAAGAGAGAGACCGATGTCGGAGCATGCGTGACGGGCATGGCCAATTTCGTCCGAAAACTCCTCATCTTCTTTGAGTTTGCGATAATAGGCGTCCTTGGAGATATTGGCATACAGACACGCTTCTTCCACGGTCACGTCCAGCTTGAAGGCCTCAGTGAGTTTCCGTACAACTTCATCTGTCATAACGGTTGGTCTGGCCATTGAGCCATAGACTACTCTCTCTTGAGAGTTGCACGAACCTGAGCCGCTTCCTGCTCGTCCCTCCATTGCTGGTGGTGTGCCTCCGACAGTCCGTCAAATCTAGTGTCCGCGAGTGTGACACCGCCTTCTCCATTTTCTTTCCAAGCCTCAAACTTGCCCATCAACCTATCACATTCCTCAAAATGACCTTGGAGGATTTGCCTTGCAGCCCCCTCTGACAAACCTGCTTTTTCCTCCAATGCCTTGAGTACAAAAGGCACATAATCTTTGTGATAGCCGCTCTCTCTTTTCCATGTAGCAAATGCCTCATCAATAGCTGCATACACAGCAGTATCAAGTGGCGGAAGCCTCATGTTCTGACGAAACTCTGCTGCTGCTTTTGTGCGATACACATTCCAAAAAGCTGGGTCACCCACAGCTTCGGGAGTGAGCCGCCACAGCATGTGCATATTTCCAACTGAGTGCAGAATGTTGCTGGGATGTACACCAACGTATGGGGGCAGATAATCACAGCCATCTTCCCGAGCAATCATGACTTCGCCTTCGCCTTCCAAGTGACCCGATAACCTCTGCGGGTTTGAGATTTTGTAGATTGGATATGCGGTTTTTGGATGAGCCGTATCTTTCTCCTCCTGCAAGTCTACCTGCGTGACGAAACCATTTTGTGCATCAACATAGACGATTTTCCCATTAGCAAGAGTTAGTATGGCAATCGCGTGTCCTCTAGCGTATCCACTTTGGAATGTCAGCTGAGGAACGCCTTGCAGTTTTTCTTGTAAGCACCACGCGCTGAGTGAACAATCAATTCCTTCAACTTCTCTCGCAAGAGAAGGGAGGAAGCCACTGTCACCACCATTTTGTACTCTGCTGATGATTGCAATGTACTGATAAATCAACTGCACTTGCAGAGCCGCAACGTCTTCTGGACTTTTTGCTTTGCCAATCTCTTCTCGCAGCTCTGCAGCTCTCCTGTTGAATGGTTCTGGATTGACTGTTCCCAGCCGTGCTGCAAGTTGTTCAGGAAGACCATGTAAGTCTTGGAGCATCTGCGCCTCAAGTCGCTTCTGATAGTTTGCACCAGTGAGTGAGGCATCCATTGTCTTGCGATCGCTAAAAGCCTCTGCAGTGATCTGTGCGAACTTTGCAGAATCCCGCTCTGATAAGGCTTCTCTTGCCGTTTCTTGACTTGGTTCCATTGCTCTTTTTTCTTGATGTTCAGCAATGCCATTTTCCTCTTTTCCAACAGTATCTTCATTCAATTTCATAAACATATTATACCATAAAATTAGTAAGAACGTCGATACCTCCTGTTCCAGCCTTATTTCGTAGTGAGCAACGCAGCGGAAGCGGAGTGAGTCGAAGAGCCCCTCCCCGCGAAGCTCTCTCGTAAGAGCGAAGTGGGGCATTCGTACCAGAGCCTGCTTTCGCAGCGTTTATTATTTTGAGAGTTCAAGCCTGCTGTGGCCCTCCCGACCCACAAATTGACAAAAAATACAATTTATGCTATTATAATAAGAGCCAGAATCAATGATTCTGGCAAGTTCCTTAACAGCATCGAGTGCTATGGGTAATGAGCCGGTTTGAGCATCTTGGGCCTGTTTAACGGGCCTATGCTGCTCAAACCATCTCAACCTTTCTTCCCCTCACGGGGCGGCCTAATGGTGGCCGAAATCTCTTGAAAGGAGAATACCATGCCGAACTTCTCTCACGGCCCTGTGTCCTGCTGGTACAACGCCGACGCCGCCATCGAGGGCCTCCTCGAGAAGGCGTGCGAGCGCGGCGGCGGAACGCACGGGAACGGCGACCCGCTCGCCATCCCGCTGCTCGAGGTGCTCTTGGAGAGCGACCTCCCCGACGCCGAGGCCAAGGCGTTCCTGCAGGGTGTCAAGGATGACCCCTACAAGGACCCGTACAGCAGCAAGCGGCAGGTGGAGGACCTGCGCATCTTCCTGACGCCCGGACGGGCGGTCGAAACCCCCGCCACGTCGGGTGGGCGCGGGTCGTACAACTACTGGAGGAAGTACGGAAACCTCTACGTGGAGTACAAGTGGCAAGATGTCAGTTACTCCGACTGCGGCGAGGCGTGGCTGAGCCTCGCCTTCGCCCAGTAGCACTCACGCGCTGTTCAGGACGGCCCCTGTCACTTCATTGTGGCAGGGGTTCGTCGTGCCTGAATATTCTTGAAGCTGTCTCACGCTCGTGAACCGGGGCATTCGCACATCATGCCGCGATACCGGGCATCCGCGAATCTCAGTTCTTCAGAGCCTTGCACTGCGCTTTCGCATTCTTCTCCTGCGTCTTCGCATTCTTGCGGATCTGAACGCGCGTTTCCTGTATACTCTTCAGCTGGTTGCTCAGGTTGGTCTTCGCGTTCTTGCGCTGCTGCTTCCGCGAGGAGATATCGGTCGTCGTGATCGCCTGTAGCTGTGTGATGTAGGAGCTGTATGCCGATGAGACGGATGTGAAATAGTTCTGATCTATCTGTGCAATAGCGATGAGTCCGGACTGTGTTGCGTTATCCACGCAGAGTTTGTACGCATTGTTTGTCTCTGCATGCGCCGTGAGCGGCAAGAGGAGCGAAAGAGAGATGAGAATGCTTCGGCGTGTTCGTCCGTACATGGGGGTGGGGGAAAGATACGGGAGGTCTTCGACATTGTGCCTTCGCGATCGTAGACTTGTCACACCGGCGCTTCATCATGATCGATGCACACTGCCACCTGACCGAGGCTCAGTTTACACCCGATTTGCCGGAGGTCATCAAGCGCGCTGCGGATGCTGGGGTGATGAAGATCGTCACGATTGCGGATTCGCTCGAAGATGGAGAAAAATGTTTAAAGCTCACGGAAAAATATGATCACATTTTTTGTACGATAGGAGTGCACCCTCATGCGAGTCGCCAGTGGTCCGTGGACAGCGGACGGAGGCTTGTTGCGCTGGCGGCGTCCTCGAAGAAGGTGCGGGCGATCGGGGAGATCGGTCTGGACTACCATTACGATTTCTCGCCTCGTGATGCACAGCGGAAAGCATTCGCAGAGCAACTCATCATCGCTGGCGAACTCCATCTTCCGGTCGTTGTTCACAACCGTGAGTCGATTGCAGATCTGAAAGCATTGCTTGCGGAGCATCCGCCCGCCGGGATGGTGCTGCATTGCTGCACGGAAAAGTGGGAGGATGTCGAAAGCCTGGTCGCTGACGGTTATTTCCTCTCCTTCACCGGTATCGCCACGTATCCGAAGTCGGAGGACATCCGGAGAACGATCGAAGCATGTCCCCTCGACCGCATCATGATCGAGACCGATGCGCCGTACCTGGCGCCGGTTCCTCATCGCGGGAAGAGAAACGAACCGGCCTTCGTCGCGGAGGTGCTGAAGTGTGTTGCGGGGATCAAAGGAATTGCGATTGAGGAGGCTGACAGAGTGACGACGGAGAATACGATGAGGTTTTTTCGATTGTAGGTTGTTGTGTGGATAATGGAGTGTGCAGAGGTAACCGAAGAAACCAAAGAAACCGAAGGGACCGAAGAATTCTCATCCTTGGTTTCTTTGTTTTCCTGCGCTGTATCAATAACTTCAGCCCTCTCATTGCATCAATACCCCTCCCGCATATCCATCTTCTGCACCGTCTTCGTTCCGTTGTTTTTGATCTGTGCCACTTCCCACATGACGTTAATTTTCACGTTGAGCCTCGAATCTGATGTGATACCGGCTTCGAGTGTGTCGCCGGCGCCGAGGGTGACAGGGGAGTGGAGTGGCAGATAGATCTGCTTCCAGTGAGTGGAGGGGTTGTGCGGACTTGTGGAGAGATGCACTCCGGGAGCGAGGAGACAGTCCCACCAGACGGCAAACCCGTACACCGTCCCATGTCCGTCCACCGGCCATGAACACGTTCCCGTGCGGACACTCGTATTTTTCGCCTTCCGGAAATCGACGGTATCCCATTGCTTGGCTGCGTCGTCGCCCTGCAGAAGGTCATCCGGTGCTATGTCTTTGACGTAGATATTGTTCACCGTGCGCGTGTAGGCGCTTTCGAAGGTGAGATCGAAACCGACATCTTTCCATGTGCCGAGTTCGTCGGAAAATCTCGATGAGGTGACGGGACATATCCACTGCGTCAGCGACTGCGGGAGCATCTTTCCGTTCGGCTTCAAAAGCTTCTGTGCATCTCCGAGGATCTCGATGATGTTCTCCTCATAGGCAAAATTACCGAGTGTCTCGGAAACGACCACATCGGCCTTGGGGAGACCGCGTACGTCGAATGACTCCGCTTCCATCACCGTGCAGCTTTTCACATTGTTCTCTACCAGTAACTCTTTGCAGAGCCTTGCCATATCCGGATCGCGTTCGATGATGATGCAATGGCCTGCACCGCAGCCGCGGGCGATCATCGCGAGGAATCCCGTTCCTCCGCCGATGTCGATGACGGTGTCTCCGTGGCGCACGGTTTTCTTCAGCGCAGCCGCAAGGGCATCATTTCGTACCTTGTCTGCGAGGAGCGTCCGGTGGTACTCGATGAGGGCCATGGGGATGGTGTAGCGGGTAGTGTGGTGCGCCCGGCGGGATTTGAACCTGCAGCCTTCAGCTTCGGAGGCTGACGCTCTATCCAGTTGAGCTACGGGCGCTTGGTGCAAGTATTCCTTAAACGAGGATCGCTTGCGACTATTTCATGGACGGCCTTACTCCTCATCCAGATCGAGTTCGTTCGATGGGCTATTGGCGGTGCATCGCCCAATGCACACGAGGTACCGGACGATCGTCGTTCAGGCAGAGAGGATTGAGTGGCATTATGGGCGCACGCGTGTTGCCATGGAGTCCATACGAAAGGCGAAGGGGTAATCGCTTGCAAGACATGATCGATCTCCGTAGCATTCCGTCACTTCGTCGCGTAAGCGGTGAGCGCTTGTGTGCGGATGTAGCTCCCGCCTTCGTCCGCCTAAGGCGGACACGCCTGCCTGCCGGCAGGCAGGGCGGGCAGGCAGTTGGCTTACTGCCTCGTAGATGTTCCTTCTCGTGCGGATGTAGCTCAGTTGGCTAGAGCGTCGCCTTGCCAAGGCGAAGGTCGCGGGTTCGAATCCCGTCATCCGCTCCACCTTTGCATGAAAGGGAACCAGCTCGCCAGGTGAGCTGATAATTGCCAAAATAATATTTATATTTTTTAATAATACTATTTTGAGCGCATTTTCCAGCGCACGGAGATCTGCAAAATCTCGTCATGAAAGCCCAAATCTGGTATACTATCTTGATGTCTTTTCAAACACACACATACCTGGTGGTGTCGGCCGCAGTAGGAGTGTTTCTCGGCATGTTGAGTCTGCCCCAGCGACAGGTGAATGCACCCGGAATGCTGGTTGCAGATATTACGTCTTCGCAGTTCAGTACTGTGGGATTGCCTAGTTCACAATTCAGTTCCGCACCTCCGCCCAGTTCACAATTCAGTTCCCGTACATTTACGACTTCGCGATTTTCCCAGGTGAGCTTTTCACAGAGATCGTTCAGTACTGTTTCCAATCCTACGTCTTCCATTGGGGGTTTCGGCGGTGATCAGGGTTCTCCAGGGGGTGGGGGATTCGGCCCAGGCGGTGGACAAGGCGGTGGTCCGGGTGGTATCGCGACACAGGCATCTACCGGTGGAGTGGGAGGATTTGGTGCCAGAGGGGGTATCGGTGGGGTGCTCGGCGGAAACTTCGGTGGCGGCGGCAACTTCGGTGGTGGTGGCGGCGGCACTGTGGTCACTACCGGCGGGTCTGCGGGCAAGGACGACTGCAAGATTGCGAACGGAGTCCAGACCTGTGTTCCGCTTCTTCAGCCGCTCGGACCCAGCAGCACGATCGGTGTTCAGCCGGGAGCGGGGACGTTCGTTGAATACTTCAGAGATATTTCCGGTCTTCTCTTCGTGATTGCTGTGGGTTTCTGCGTCTTGTGGGTGCTCATCGGCGCGTTCATGATCATGATTTCGGGCGGCCCGAGTGGAGGCCTGAACAGCAAGGGCAAGGAGATCATCACCTGGGCGATCATCGGTCTCATCATCGTGAACTTCGCAGGTTTCATTCTCCGTACCTTGAACGATTCGTTCTTCACGTAACCCATGCGCTTTTTTCTCTTCCTGCTCTCGGCAATTCCGGCAACTGTCTTCGCGCAGGATCCCTGCGTTGGGGTTCCGGGAGGGTGTACCTCGGGCGGCAACATGCTCGTGGGCTACATTCCGGTCATAGCGACGGTGATTCTGGAAATCGTCATGGGTCTTTCGATCCTCGGCATCGTCATCGGTGGCGTGTTCTACATTGTGAACTTGGGTGACGATGGCCGTGCTACCAAAGGAAAGACAGCCATTCTCTCCTCTCTCTTCGGGCTCGCACTCGCGCTCTCATCCCAGGCACTCGTATCGTTCGTTGTCGATCGGTCGTCTCTCATTCCGTACGATGAGCCGCATCTCGGTGTCATGTGGGTGGCGGTGGAATCCATCCTCTACGTGATGAACATTCTCTTCGTACTGTCGATGCTCTTCTTCGCATTCAAGATGGTTCTTTCCCGCGGAGAGTCCGGCGAGCTCGATACCCTGCGCAAGGGACTCGTGTGGAGCATCACCGGCGCGTTTGTCATGAACCTCGCCTATGCGCTGGCGAATGCCGTTCTGAATCTCGGTTTCTAATTTCCATCCATGATGAAGATCTCTTCCCTCATCGCGCTGCTCCTCACCCCCGTTACGGCGTATGCCGATGCATCGTATTTTGCGGTGTACTGCAATGCCCTCGGAACGTACTGCGGCGATGGCCAGGCCTTCATCGTGCACCTCGCGGTTGCCGCAGTGAACGTGGTGGTCATTCCGTTCGTCGGCGGTCTCGCCGTCATCGGTGTGCTCTGGGCTGCGGTGAAGTGGCAGTCTTCGTTCGGCAATGATCAGGGAAAGGAGGAAGCGAAGAAGATTCTGCAGATTGTGCTGGTGGGCATGGTGCTCGCCGTTACGGGTGTCGCGTTCGTGAACTGGGTCTGCAATCTCATTGAATCGACGACGGGCGGCAGCGGTTTGTGCGGATGACGTTTTAGCGGTGTTCGGCGTGTGTTCATCCGGGGATTTGGTATGCTGAAGCCGTGCATCGTCAGTACATAACGACGGCAATCGACTACCCAAACGCGCCTCCGCATATGGGACACGTTTTGGAGAAGGTGCTGGCGGATGTCTGCGCCCGTTGGATGAGACTTCGCGGGGACGAGGTGCGTTTCCAGATCGGTACCGATGAGCACGGCATCAAGATCCAGCAGACGGCGGACAAGGAGAAGGTGACCCCGCGTGAGCTTGTGGACCGCAATGTGCCGCTGTTCCGTGAACTGTACGATCGTCTCTGTATTTCCTGCGACCACTTCATCCGTACGAGCGACCAGAAGGAGCACTGGCCGACGGTCATCGAACTCTGGAAGCGGCTGCAGAGAGCGGGTGTTCTGGAGAAGCGGACGTACACCGGACTCTACTGCAGCGGCTGCGAGAGGTTTCTCACGAAGAGAGACCTCGTTGACGGACTGTGCGAAAACCACAGGAAGGCGCCGCAGGAAGTGAAGGAGGAGAACTGGTTTTTTCTGCTGTCGAAGGAGCAGAAATGGCTGCAGAAACTACTGAAGAAAGAGTACAAAATCCTTCCGGCATTCCGCGAAAACGAAACGACGTCGCTCATGGAACAGGGGTTGGAAGACGTATCGTTTTCGCGTCCAAAGTCGTCGCTCTCGTGGGGCGTACCCGTTCCGGATGACGAGGGGCAGACCATGTATGTGTGGTGCGATGCGTTGACGAATTACATCTCAGGACTCGGTTATTTTACGAAGAATGAGCAGAGGCAGTGGTGGGAGAAGCCTGCCGAAGTGACGCACGTCATCGGGAAAGACATTGCCAGGTTTCACGCGCTCATCTGGCCGGCAATGCTGAAGGCTGCCGAAGTGCGTTCACCGGATCGTCTCCTCATTCACGGGTTCCTGACGAGCGAAGGACAGAAGATGAGCAAGTCCCTCGGCAATGTGGTGAAACCGGAGGAAGTTCTGGAGAAGTTTTCCGGCAATCCGGATCCGCTTCGGTTTTATGTGAGTCAGGAAATTCCCGTCGGCAATGACGGTGATTTCAGCTGGAAGCGCATCGAAGAGACGTACATCGGTGTGATGAGCAATAAAATCGGCAACCTGCTCAATCGCGTGTTGGTTCTCCTGAAGAAAGAGGGGAGTACCATTGCTGTTCCGGAGGATACGAAAATGTCTGCGGCGGTGAAGAAGCACTGGAAAGCATATGAACAGGCAATGAACTCGTTCGCTCTGTCGGATGCCCTCATTGCGCAGGCTGTTGCACTCGCCATGGAAGGGAATGTCTCGATGGACGAATCAAAGCCCTGGACGCTGAAGGGGGATGAGAGGATGGAGGTTCTCGGATCGATTGCAGAGAAGCTTCGTCATATTTCCCTGATGCTCCTGCCCTTCATCCCTGTGACTGCTCAGAAGATCAGCAAGCAGCTGAACGTTCCGTATGCAGAGGAAATGTTGAACAAAAATTTTGTTCTGAAAAATGAGCAGCGGGACCTTACGACATGGGGAAGTCTGGGAAAAAGTTGGAAGACGGTGGGGGAACCCTCTATTCTCTTCCCGCCACTTCTCTGAGAGTGCGGTGAACGACGCGGGTGCAAACACGGCGCATGCGACGGCATCGGCGGCAGAGAGGGCAATCTACTTCTTTTCCCATCAGTGTATGTTTGATCCCATGTCCGAATTGACGGGCGGTTCCACCGGCGACGATGACGGTGCAGCAGCTCCCGCACCGCGCCCTCCGCGCGGCGGTCCCGCAGGCGACCGCAGGTACGCCGATGAAATCCACTCGGTGACCATCCACGCGCGCCAGCGCACGTTCTACATCGACCTGAAGCAGAGCGGCAACGGCAAGTTCTTCAAGATTTCCGAGAAGAGCCGCGGCGGCCAGAAGACGACCATCATGTTCGATGCAGAGGACCTCGAGAAGTTCGTCGAGGCGCTGAATGAAATGAAGGCGCATGTATAAGGGGTTTGCAAAGTTTACGAAGTTTCCGAGGTTGCCGAAGGGATCCCCTTCGGTCACTTCGGATACTTATATTCCCTCTAGCCCTTTTACAAATCCAATCCCTCCACCGGCACCACATACCCGTTGATGCGCGGATTGCTGATCATGATGAAGAGTGTGAGCTTGGAGGCTTCCGCACGGGTGATGGGGGAGCCGGGGCGGAAGACGGCACCGGAGCCTGTCGGGTATCCTTCAATGAATCCGTAGGAGGCGGCACGGCGGAGCGATTCCGCATACCAGGCATTCTCGTCCGTATCGATGAAACTCATGGGAGGCGCTTCCTCGTCGAACGATTCCAGTCCTGAGGCGCTCATGAGAATCGACAGTGCCTCCGCGCGGTTGACCGGATGATCGGGGCGGAAGTGTCCGTCGGGGTATCCACGTACAATGCCGCGGTTTGCAGCCGTGTAGATGACGGATCTGCGCTTCATCTGCTCTTCCGATTCGCGTGCACGCGAGGTCAGCCGCACGTCTTCGAATGTGACGATGCTGCCGGAGCCGGGCATGACGGGAGAGATGCAGTTGCTCAGCAATGCGATCTTCAGGAGCTCGTAGCGGGTGATTTCGCGATCGGGAAGGAATTCCCGCCCTCCGCTTTTCTTCGGATATCCGTCGATGATCCGTGGTCCCGATTCACCGGAGGAGATTTGCTGGAGAACCGTGACGAACGGCCTGCTCCAGTGGTCATCAAGGTCGTGCAGCACATCGCCGGGGCCTGCCAGGGCAAGACAGGGGTTTTCCTGCGGATCTTCGCCGTCGGCCACTTCTTCACCGTCGGGTTTGCCGTCGGCGTCCGTATCTCTGTTTTTCATGTCGGTTCCCTCGATGAATTCCTCCAGATTATTGAGACCGTCTTCGTCCGCATCCTCGTCGGCATCGGAGCGTTTTTCAGGAGAGAGTCCCTGCAGCGCTTCATACTCGTCGGCTATGCCGTCTTTGTCCTGGTCGGTCCTGTACTTCGCGTCCAACGGGAATGCGTCATCCTTGTCGTTCACTCCGTCACCGTCGGTATCGGGTTTCGCGGGGTTTGTGCCGATGAGCGCCTCCTGCCCGTTGGTCAGTCCGTCGTTGTCGAGGTCGTAGGTGTAATCGTCAGTGCGGTCGAGCGGGTTTCTTCCGGCTTGCCGTTCGGTGCCGTCCGCTTCGCCTCCTGCATCCGTGTCGGCATCGTATGGGTCCGTTTCTCCGGTATTCACGATTCCATCACTATTTCTGTCTTCCTCGGTGTTGGCGAGGCCGTCTCCGTCGATATCCGCCGGGTTCACAGCATTGGTAGCCGCCGTCAGCAGCATGAGCAACAGAGCCGAAATCACCACGCGCACACTTCGATACATGGCATGCAGTATACCTATGCTCATCGCTTTCCCCTCATCCACTCTGTTGCGGTCATCGCGGTGCGCCCTTCCGGTTGCACTTCCAGCAAGTGGAGAACGGATTCTCTGCACCCCAATGGAACGGACTCCGGGCGTTCCGTGAGCGACGTCCGCAGCAGTTTGACGATGGTGCCGTCGACCGCGCATCGCACGCCGGGCCATGGGTTGAGGGCGCGGACCTTGCGATCAATCTCTTCGGCTGTCATGGTGAGTGGATCAACATCGCCGGTCTTGCGCGATAGTTTTCTGCAGATCGTTGCCGCACGTTCATCCTGTGGAGTTTCCCGCAGAGGGCTTTTCAGTGTTTCGACGAGGAGTTCCGCGCCCATGACGGCCAGCCTGTCGTGGAGCTCTGGAAATGTTTCCCGTGC